>JBIILT010000018.1:0-13246 GCA_044338355.1 Aquirufa sp. | reverse complement strand
GATATTACGCGTCAACATCACCATTAAACCGATCGACAATTCCACCACCGAACGCGTATTAGAATACGGGGCATTGAACACCGCGATCCCACGTTTCTCGCATTCCAAAAGATCAATTTGATTCGTTCCAATACAGAAAGCACCCACGCACATTAAACGAGAGGCATTCGGGTGTTCCAATACTTTTTTGGTCAAATTCGTCTTTGAACGCAAACCGATGATGGACACATCCTTGATCTTCTCAATCAATTCATCCTCATCTAAAGCGCCCTTTAATAACTCTACCTGAAAACCTTCTTTCTTAAACGCATTCACCGCACCTGGATGCACGTTTTCTAATAAAAGAACTTTGATTCGCGATTTCGGGTACGATTGTGCACGGCTCAAACCGTTGATATACAAGAATTCATCTAAAGAGGGAACAATGAAATCAGCCTTATCTGTCACCGCCTTGCGTGATACGTTTTCTGTAAATGCAAAGAATTTATTCGCTAATCCGGACTCCCGTAATTCGTAATCCGTGATACCATCACCGATCACGTAAACCTCGCCCTCTAATTGAAGCGATTGCAATAAGCGTACTTTTCCTTTGTCCTGAGACAATAAATTCTCCGCATCGTAACCAGTGATATTGCCTTCCGCATCATACGTGAAGGTATTCGCGTATACGTTTTCGGCTGGGATACCCATCTCGTTCACTACGGGAACGATGAAGTCTTTGAAACCCGAAGAAACGATTAAGATTTGAGCGGCATTCTCTTCTAGAAAATCCTTATTACGCTTAAATGACTCGGAGATTTTACCTTTTAAAAATGCAACTAATTGATCCACATGCGTACGATTCGCTGGCAATAAAGCCACGCGATCGCGTAAGGAATCAGCGAAAGAATAGGATCCAGCCATTCCTTGGTCGGTAATATCCTTGATCTTTCCCACGATCTCCGCTTGCTTCGGATTTCCCTGAAGCGCGATTCTCGCTAATTCATCGAGCCCCTCCACTTTCGTGAACGTGCTATCGAAATCAATAACAATTTTTAAAGGTTCTGCTTGAGCTGTAGGCATAGTATATTTTTCTAAACGCTTTTCTTAAACCAAGTTTCGGCGCGATGTTCCGACCAAGTATAGCCTTGGTAATTCTTCGGATAAAACCCACAATGCCCTCCTTTTTCTTGTGCGTCTAATTGGACAAAGTCCAAAGTTTTCACAAAAGATTCCGGAATGCATTCCGCCGATAAAAAAGGGTCATTTTTTGCATTCACGATTAAAGTGGGTACGTTAATCTGATCCAAAAAATACAGGGAGCTACTCTTTTCATAATAGTCTTCCCCGTCTTTAAACCCGTGCAAAGGCCCTGTGATCACATCGTCAAAATCCACTAAACTCTTCACAGAATCAATCATCTCCACGGTAATATCCTGAGGATAGCGCGCGGACTTTTCCTTGACTTTTTTAATGAGAGTTTGTAGAAATCGATGAGTGTAGAGGCTGTTTTCCCGCTTAGCTAACTTCTTGCTACTCGATGAAAGATGTAAAGGTACGGAAAATGCGACAGCTTTTCGAATCATTTTAGGAGGATTTTTGCCTTGTTCACCTAACCATTTTAAGGTCAGATTACCTCCTAAACTAAAGCCAGCTAGATAAATTTCGGTTGCTCCGCGTTCAATCGCCAGCTTAATAATGAAGTCCAAATCATCCGTGGCCCCACTGTGGTAAAACCGCAGATTCTTATTGGGTTCACCGGAACAACTGCGGTAATTCCAAGCCAGCGCATTCATCATCCCCTTCATCTTGTTGATTAATCCCGTCACGTATTGTCGATCACTCGATCCTTCTAATCCGTGCGAAACAATCAGCAGTGGCTTTTCTGTAAGTGAGCCACCATACCAATCGACATCCAAGAAATCTTGATCTGGTGTAGTTACTCGTTCTCGCTGGGGTATTTCATCCAGTGCCACTTTCCGAAAAAGAGACGGATAAATACTCTGGGTATGCCCGTCCGGTAACCAAAGTGGCGGGGTATAATTTTCTAACATTAAATAAAAAAGTCTGGCAGCAACTGATCTTCAGGTGTATTCGGGTTCACGCGGTATTCGGCAAAATCTGTCACACCCTCAGCACGTAAAACTTCTTCGTCGATGTAGAAATTTCCACTGACCGTCTTGGCATCTTTCTGTAAGATCGCCGCAGCGGCATCCGCCATGATACTCCCTTTGCGACCTAATTGCATCATCGCCGCATTTCCTATTGCAAATTCAATCGCGGCAGTGGATATGATGGTTTTAGGCCAAAGCGAATTAAACGCCACCTTTCCCTTAAACTCTGACGCCATTCCGAGCGTGCAAAGCGACATCCCGAATTTCGCAATCGAATAGGCCACATGGTTCTCAAACCAGCGTGCCTCAACATTTAAGGGCGGCGAAAGGGTCAAAACATGTGGATTATCTGATTTTAATAAATGAGGCAAACAAGCCTGAGCGCACAAAAAGGTCCCCCGGGCATTTACTTGATTCATCAAATCGTATTTCTTCATCTCGGTACTCAAGGTACCGGTCAGCTGAATCGCTGATGCATTATTGATTAAAATATCGATACCCCCAAAGGTATCCACGGCTAATTGGACCGCTGCTAAAACCTGATTTTCGTCACGAATGTCCACCATACAGGCCAAAGCCTTTCCTCCAGCCGCCTCAATTTCTGCTGCAGCGCTGTGAATCGTACCTGGTAATTTAGGGTGGGGTTCTGAAGTCTTAGCCGCAATAACGATGTTTGCGCCCTCTGAGGCTAATTTTTTAGCGATTTCTAATCCAATTCCGCGGGATCCTCCCGTAACAAAGACAGTCTTATTTTTGAAGTGCATATGGTTGCTATTTTTTCTACGTCTAAATTACGATTTTCTTTCAAAGACAGATACATTTTAAACTTTTGCATTGTACTTTTGTGAATTAATAATCACGCTTAAGACAGAAATGATTTTACCTTTTAAATCCGTCAGCCTTTCACACCGTACAGCGCCACTCGCCATTCGCGAGATGTTAGCGTTGAATGAGAACGAGAGCAAAGGATTTTATGTGAAGTGTAAGGATCTTTTTGGCCTAAATGAATTATTAATTGTCTCTACCTGCAACCGCACAGAGTTCTATTATACGTCTGATCGTGATATCTCGACAGATTTAATCAAAGCATTCTTAATCGAAAAAGGCTTAACGAACACGGCGGAATACCTAGGCTATTTCAAGCAAATGGACGAAACAGAGGATTCTCTGCGCCATTTATTCGAAGTAGCTACCGGCTTGCAGTCGAAAGTAGTGGGGGATTTACAGATTCCCAATCAGATCAAAAAAGCCTACCAACAAGCGGCAGATTTAAATATGGCAGGCCCATATCTGCACCGTTTGATGCATACCATCTTCTATTCTAACAAGCGTGTAGCGCAAGAAACCTCGTTCCGTGATGGAGCGGCCTCCGTTTCCTATGCCACCGTAGCCTTAGCAGAAGAACTATCTCAAGCACTTCCGAATCCGAAAGTCTTAATCCTGGGATTAGGCGAAATCGGTTTAGATGTGTGCAAGAATATGGAGGAAAAAGATTTTGCGGAGTTCACGATTATGAACCGCACGATCGAAAAAGCGGAGAAGATCGCGGCTGGTAAAGAACTTTTCAGAGTAGCTCCACTTTCTGATTTATGGAAAGAAATTGCCGCTGCTGACATCATTATCTCGTCTGTTCGCACGGACAGCCCGATAATTACACAGGCAGAAGTAAAGAAATTGCAATTATTGTCCTTTAAATACTTCATCGACCTTTCTGTACCTCGTAGCATCGAAGACGGTATCGAGAAGATTAATGGCGTGCTTTTATACAACATCGATACCTTAAAGGAGCGGGCAGATGAAGCTTTAGCGACTCGTTTAGCCTCCATTCCAGAGGTGAAAACAATTATTGAAGAGAGCATCATTAGCTTCAATGATTGGTCTAAAGAGATGGAGGTTTCGCCTACCATTAATAAGCTTAAGAATGCGCTAGAGCAAATCCGTAAGGAGGAGTTGAACCGCCACATGAAAGGTTTGACAAAAGAAGAGACCGAGAAGTTAGAGAAAATAACGGCTGGTTTAGTCCAAAAAATCATCAAACAACCCATCATTCACCTAAAAGCTGCTTGCAAACGAGGTGATTCAGATAAAATGGTGGATGTATTGAACGACCTGTTCAATCTAGAAAGTTTCGAAGAAATCGAATCTTAAATCTTCCCTTATGAATAGCGAGATTCTCCAAAAGCTGGCCCGCTATTGCGCCTATCAGGAAAGATGCGTCCAAGAACTGGAGCAGAAGATGAAGACCTTTGAGGTTCAGCCCTCTGAATATTATGGGTATCTAGCATGGCTTCGTGAAAACAACTACCTGAACGAAGCGCGTTTTGTCGAGATCTTCGTTCGCTCTAAATTCAATCAAAAAAGCTGGGGTCGCACGAAAATCAACTACGAATTACGCAAACGAGGTATATCAGCCACTCTTTTAGCTTCTGCCTGGGATGGAATCGATGACCAAGATTATATCGAGAAAGCGCGCACACTTTTGCAGAAGAAAAAGGAGGAGATTAAAACGGGGACATCGCCACAGCGCTACCAGAAGTGTTATAACTTCGGCCTCTCGAAAGGCTATGAATCTGCCCTTGTTCGCGAGCTATTGAAGCCTCTATTTGCATAAAAGCAAATTTTTCCTAACTTTGGCATATGAATTCACACGCAATCAACTATTTAACAGGATATTATTACGCAGGTTATTACAACGCTGCCTAATCGGTTATATAGTTTTTTGTCAAATCTATCAGCCGACTTTATGTCGGTTTTTTGTTTTATGAGCTTTCAAATCACAGCGGCGAGCCGCTTAAACAGCGTGGAGGAATACTATTTCTCTAAGAAATTGAAGCAGATCGCGGCTTTAAAGGAATCCGGCGTACCTATTATTAATCTAGGTATCGGTTCCCCTGACTTAGCACCGTCGCCTGAGACCATCGCAGCACTCACGGAAAGTGCTGCAAACCCTTCGCATCACGCGTACCAAGGTTACCAAGGTATTCCGGCATTACGAGAAGCATTCGCCTCTTTTTATGCAACGCATTACGGCGTGACGGTTAATCCGGCCTCGGAGATTTTACCCTTAATCGGTTCCAAAGAGGGCATCATGCACATCGCCATGGCCTATTTAGAAAAAGGCGACGTGACCTTGATTCCAAATCCAGGCTATCCCACCTATTCAGCGGCTTGTTCTCTAGCCGGCGCAACGGTCGAAAGCTATGAATTATCGGCATCAAATGGTTGGTTACCTGATTTAAAGGCTTTAGAAAAGCGCGATTTAACGAAGGTCAAAATCATGTGGGTGAACTACCCGCACATGCCTACAGGAGCGCAAGCGACAACCGAATTCTTCACTGAATTACGTGATTTTGCTCTACGCCACTCGATCTTGTTAGTGAATGATAATCCGTATAGCTTCATCTTGAACGAAAAGCCGATGAGTATGCTTTCGATTCCTGGAATGCAAGAGGTTGCGATCGAATTGAATTCCCTTTCGAAGTCCCACAATATGGCGGGATGGAGAATTGGGGCTGCCTTTGGGAAAGCAGAGTTTCTCACACCCGTATTGAAATTCAAATCCAATATGGATTCTGGAATGTTCTTGCCTTTGCAACAGGCGGCGGTGAAGGCGCTTTCTGCGGATAGCGCTTGGTTTGCGAATCAAAACCGCATCTACCGTTCCCGCCAGAAATTAGTTTTCGAATTATTGGATTTACTTGATTGCGTGTATGATCCGGCACAGTCGGGGATGTTTGTTTGGGCCAAAATCCCGGCTGAATTCGCCTCCGGATATGCACTTTCAGATAAAATTTTAGACGAAAACGCGGTGTTTATTACGCCGGGGGGAATTTTTGGTTCACAAGGTGATGGCTATATCCGCATCTCGCTTTGTGCCCAAGAATCCATTTTCTCACAAGCGATTGATCGCATCAAAAATCACAGCAATGGCATCTCATAAAGTAGGCATTATCGGTATTGGATTAATCGGTGGATCCATCGCACTAGGCTTACGCAAGAGTGGCTGGGCCTCCGAAATCGTCGGTATTGATACCAATCCCGATCACCAGCAAAAAGCACTAGAGCTTGGGCTAGTAGACCGCATCGCCACCTGGCAAGAGGCTGTCGACCAAGTCGACGTCTTTGTTTGCGCGATTCCTGTAGACCTGCTAGTGGCTCTCATTCCATCGGTTTTAGATGCGCTAAATCCAGGACAAGTGATCATCGAGGTAGGTTCAACGAAAACCCCCGTTTTCGAGGCCTTACAAAACCACCCTAAGCGTGCACAATTCGTTTCCACTCACCCAATGGCTGGAACCGAGTTCTCAGGTCCAGAAGCAGCCGTTCAAGGCTTGTTTTTAGGAAAAAGAGGGGTTATTTGCGATAAAGAACTAAGTGATCCAACTGCAGTTGCTCTAATCGAAGATTTGTACCAGCGAGGTTTAGAGATGAAGCTGATCTATATGGGCTCCATCGAACACGATTTGCATACGGCCTATATCTCACATATCTCGCACATCTGTTCGTTTGCCTTAGCTAATACGGTATTAGAAAAAGAAAAAAATGAAGCGCGTATTTTCGAACTAGCCTCCACCGGTTTCGAATCTACTGTGCGTTTAGCGAAATCTTCTCCAGAAACCTGGAGTCAGATTTTTCACCAAAACCAAGAAAATCTACTCGACGTTTTGGACGAATACATCAACACCCTTTTGAAATACAAGGGCCTAATGCTTTCTGGCAGCTACGAAAAGCTGAAGCAGGAATTAGGAAAGGCGAATGATATCGGACGAATCTTAAAAGGATAAAAAAAGCCCTTGCAGTTTGCAAGGGCCTTTTCATTATCTGGAGCGAATACTCATCGGCTTCCACGTATTATTTTTGGAATCCATATCTGGGAAGGAATGATCCGGATCAACCACCACCGATTTAATCGGAAGTTTGGTCGAAGTGCGGAACATCCAGCTAGAGCCTCGTTGCCAAATCTCCACCGGGAACGTAAAGCGTTCTTTTTCGCCACTCGTTAATTCCACCTCAACCACAGCTGGCATCGCCATCTTATCTAGGTTTTCGATCGTGATCACCGCGCCTTTTGCAGGATCTTGATCTACATAATCTACCTCTTTCACAGATTGATCTAATCTCCAAAGCTCATAGAACCAAGCTCTCCAGAACCAACCTAAATCCTCACCAGCTCCGTCTTCCATCGCGCGGAAGAAGTCTATCGGTGTAGGGTGTTTGAAAGCCCACTTGTTGATGTAATTCTTCAACGCATAATCAAAACGATCGGCTCCTAAAATATGCTCGCGCAAAATACGCAAGCCGAAACCTGGCTTATTATACGCTTCCCAGCCTAAATTACGCGTTTGGATCACATCTGGAATCGACATAATCGGATCCGCCGTTTCGCGGAACATGGATTTCGCGATCGCGTGCATGTCGAATTTACGGTTCTTATATTCGCCTTTATTAAAGGCATCTGTCGAATAGAAGTTAATGAAGGTATTAAATCCTTCGTCCATCCAGGCAAACTTCCGCTCATTCGAACCAACAATCATTGGGAACCAGTTATGGCCAAATTCATGGTCCGTCACGCCCCATAAAGAAGCTGTCTTATCTCTGTAACCACAGAAAATAATTCCTGGGTATTCCATTCCTGAAACGATACCCGCTACATTCGTAGCTACCGGATAGGTGTATTCGTATAACCAATTTGAATAATGCTCAATCGATGCTTTCACATACTCCGAAGAACGTCCCCAAGCGTCCTTACCGTCTGACTCTACCGGATAAACCGAAACAGCCAAAGACTTCTTACCGCTAGGTAGATTGATACGGCAGGCGTCTAATATAAAGGCTTTAGACGAAGCAAAAGCTACGTCACGCGCATTGTTACACTTGAATTTCCAAGTCAAGCGATCTTTCGCAGGACGAGAAGCCGGGTCTGTAATTTCCGCTGCGGAACGAATCACTACAGTCGTTTCTGAATTTGCAGCCGCAGCCCATTTCTTCACTTGATCAGCCGTGTAAACTTCGGTAGGATTCAACAGTTCACCAGAACCCACCACAATGTGTGAAGCCGGTGCATTAATTGAATACTCGAAATTGCCATATTCTAAATAAAATTCTCCTGCACCCAAGTAAGGTAAAACGTTCCATCCTTCGATGTCATCGTATACACAAACGCGTGGGAACCACTGTGCAACCGTATAGATCGCACCATTTTTTGTTTGCTGAATTCCCATTCTGTCCGAAGCGTTCTCCGGAGAAGTAAACGAATAAGCGATTTTGATTTTCGCTGTTCCTACTTTTTCTGCTAGAGGCGAAGCTAGACGAATCTGCATCCGTGTGTCTTCCACTATAAAATTGGCTGGCTTACCATCGATCGTAACACTCTCTATTTTATACCCACCATCAAAAGCTAAATTACCAAAACGTCCACCTGCTATCGGTGTCGTCTTGCCTCCACGAGATTGCGTATTGAAGCTGTTTTGGTCTAATTGCAACCACAAAAAAGGCAATTTATCCGGAGAATTATTCTTGTAAGTAATCTCCACATCACCTGTGATTTTATTCGCCACATCATCTAGCGAAACGGCAATCTTGTAGTCTGCCGAATTCTGCCAGTAACCTGGTCCCGGAACACCTGCCGCAGAACGCGCAGAGGAAACAGGTCCATAGTTCCAAAGAGGGTGGAATAACTCGTAGGCAGAATACTTACTTTGAGCATTCGCCGCTGTTGAAATCAAGGCCAATAGGCCAATGAATACCAGTTTTTTAAACATAAAAATCTTATTTGTTGTCAAAAATAGTCAAAACTTCCTCATCCATCAAACGAGTAGACAATCCTAAAGCCTTTGGTACTTCGTAGTGGTAGAAGAATTTCATCGTATGAATCTTATCTTGGTAGAAAGCTTCGTCCTCTGCGCTCAATCCACCTTTCGCTAAGGCAGCAGCTGCTACGTGACCTTGCTTCAACCATTGCCAAGCTACGGTGATGAGACCGAAAAGCTCCATGTAAAGCGTTGAGTCAGCTAAGAATACGTCAATTTCACCTTTCATCGCAAAGCCTAATTTATGCATCGTCACCTTCGTTAAATTTTCTAATTCCTTCTCTAGTATCGAAGCATATTTAGCTAGACTTTCGTGTCCTTTAGCCACCGCAATATCCGCGAAAACTAATTTTCCTAAAGTCTGCAAAGCCTCTCCATTGTTTGCTGGAATGCCACGACCTAATAAAGTCAAGCCGTGAATACCGGTTGTTCCTTCATAGATGGACATAATCCGCACATCACGCGCCATTTGCTCTAATGGGAAGTCTTCGGTATAACCATAACCTCCTAAAACTTGCAAACCTTGATTCACGGCTAACGTTCCCATTTCAGCTGGATACGTTTTGGCTACCGTTGTCATCAAATCAAGCATCATTTGGGCTTCTTTTTTCTCTTCACCCTCTAAGCTCTTCGCTAAATCATCCCACATAAAGCATTGGAATAAAAGACCCATGGAGCCTTCTACGATGGCTTTTTGGAAATACAACATACGCTGCACATCTGGGTGATTTTTGATCAAGGTAGGAGGTGTGTTCGGATCTTTGTTCGTTAATAAACGACCTTGTGCACGCTCGTTTGCATATTGCTTAGAAGCATGGTAAGCAGCTGAAGCGATATAAGCTCCACCCATTCCCACGCCTAAGCGGGCTTCGTTCATCATTTGGAACATATAAGACAAACCTTTGTTCGGTTCGCCTACTAAGTAACCAATTGAATTGCCTTTATCACCAAAAGAGAGGTGAAGGGCAGGAGTCGCTTTTTGGCCCATCTTATGATAAACGCCCAAAGAGATTACTTCGTTATTCACCAAAGTGCCATTTTCGATACGCTTCTTAGGAACTACAAAAAGGGAAATCCCTTTCGTTCCCGCCGGAGCTCCTTCTAAACGAGCTAAAACTAAGTGAATGATATTTTCTGAGAAGTGATTATCCCCTCCTGAAATAAATATTTTTTGTCCTTTAATAGCATAGGTTCCATCGCCTAAATCCTTCGCAGAGGTAGAGGCATCATTCAAGGAACTTCCTGCTTGTGGCTCTGTTAAACACATCGTACCTGTCCACTTGCCAGTTAACATGTTCGGAACATAGGTATTGGCTAATTCTTTCGAACCAAAAGAGGCAATCAAGTGTGCTGCCCCGTGGGATAAACCCGTAAACATCACGGCTGAATTATGTGCTGCACCGCGAATAAATTCGTGTGCCCCACCGATCATCGAAGGTACTTGCTGACCTCCGTGTTCTAAATCAAACGTACAACCGATCATTCCAGACTCACCCATCTCCTTAATATAGGGCTCAATACCTGGATGAACTAGAACCGTACCATCCACTAACTCAGCTGCTTTGCGATCTGAATCTACATAGATAGGACGTAAGTATTTCTCAGCGATGGCTTCCGCTGAATCTAATACCATAGTAAACATGTCTGGGGTATAATCTGCGTAACGAGGATAATTACACAGAGAAGCAGTATCAAAAACTTCGTTTAAAATAAAGTCAAGGTTGCGACGATCGTATTCTTTTGCCATTGTTATAACGTTTAGTTGGAACAAATTTGCAGAGAAAAAATTTATTATGCAAGCATACTAGTTTTATAAATTTTGCCTAATTTTTTACCTCTGAAAATACGATCAAGGAACGGGATCATGTCCACTTCCTCCCCACGGATGGCAACTACTCAATCGCTTGATTGTTAGCCTCAATCCATCTATGAGCCCGTGTTTTTGAAGGGCTTGTTTGGCATATTCTGAACAGGTAGGTGTGTAGCGACAAGAATTAGGTAGAAAAGGGGAAATCATGCCCTGGTAAATACGAATAAGGACAAGAAAAAAGAAAACAAAAATCCGCTGGAGCATTGGGTTTGAAATAAGGCCTTTTCTGATTAAATTGCTTTTAAATTTAACAAATACATTTCGCAATTTCGCATATGAATCGTAGGTCATTAGCTCTTGGTATTTTGGCAACCTTGTTCTGCATGGCCTCCTGCAATAATATCCCAGGTCATTTTTTTGCCAAAAACAGTGCCGTAGAAAAGAGAAACGACAGCATTGCTCGTTTATTTGACCCTAAGATCGCCCAACAAAAAGCAATTAAGTTAGATACCTTCTTTAAAGCACTTCAAAAGAATACCGGTTTTAATGGAACGGTTTTAGTCGCGCAATACGGTAAAATTATTTATAAAAGAGCTTTTGGCATTGCTAATAACTTCACCAAAGCACAACTAAATACACGTACACCCTTTCAATTAGCTTCCGTTTCTAAGCAATTCACCGCCGTCTCGATTCTGCAATTAATGGAACAAGGAAAACTGAAACTGGATGATCGAGTAGAACAACACATCCCAGGCTTTCCCTACGATTCTAGCATCACCATTCGCAGTTTATTGACTCACAAATCTGGCCTTGCTAATTATGCTTATTGTTTAGATAAATATTATGACAAGAAAGCTCCCTTAACGAATGCTAAAGTCGTTGAACTATTTGTTAAGATCAAACCAGGCATCGATTACCACCCGAATCGCCAATTTCACTACAACAATACCAATTATATCTTACTTGCCTACATCGTAGAGCGTGTAAGTGGCAAAGGATTCAGAGAATATGTGAAAGAAAATATATTTACACCAGCGGGCATGAACGAGTCTTTCGTTTATGATCCACAGCATCCTGAATTATTAATAAAGTCTGCTACCGGATATCAACCTAAACGTTCGGGGCTTGCGGTGGTCGGATTCGATCACTTAGATGGCGTAACAGGTGATAAAGGAATCTATTCCACGGTAGAGGACATGTTTCTTTGGGATCAGGCATTGAATTCAGAAACAGTGGTTAAATTAAGTTCTTTAGCTGAAGCATTCACCCCACAGCACACAAAGCCGAAGGTTTTAACGACAAACTATGGATTAGGTTGGCGTTTGAAACAGTTAGAAAACGGCGAATGGCTAACTTACCACACAGGTTGGTGGCATGGGTTTAAAAACTATTATTTGCATAATCAAAAAGACAATTCAGCCATTATTATTCTAGGCAATATGGCGAATCATTCTTTGGCCAAAATCAATATCGTACAATCCATTTTGTATCCTGAAAAAGCTAAGTATTTCTTAAAAGGAGAAAATCTCCCAGCTGAAAACGAAGCCACAGGAGGAAACTAAATTAACACACCATGAAAAACGTATTTGTAGCACTTTTTTGCCTTGTGGGTTTATCCACATTCGCTCAATCAGAAGATGAAGGAATCAAATCTGCCATCAATTCTTACACGGAAGGTTTCACTAAAGGGGATACGGCCAGCTTAGGACGTGCTTTTGCAAGCGGTGCCTTACTAAGAAATCTGAATACGTCCACTGGAAAAATCGCTGACACCCCTTTAAAAAGATTTATTGCAGGCATGCCTGCAGGTGGAGCAAAAGCTACCGGATCACTCGTAAACTATTCTTACGCGGGAACTTCAGCCGTTGCTGCGGTGGAATTCAAGTTCGATGACTTTAAATACATTGACTTACTAAGTCTAATGAAGATCAATGAAGAATGGAAAATCGTTTGCCGTGTCTATAGTCGCGTGGGTTTAGATGTCTCCGTTGCGAGTAGCCAGGGTACGAAAAGTGGGGCTACCAAAGCTGCTCCTGCACCAGCAGCGAAAAAACCGAATGCGGCGGCGGTGAAGGCTAAGAAGGATGATGGATGGTGATAAATCTTACAGGGCTTCTTAAAATGTTGCAAGCAAATATTTTCGGAAGCCCTGTAAGCTTTACTCTCTGCAAAAGAGCACATGTTTTGTAGCAGGGAGAAGAAGATTTATCTCTGGAAAAGAGAATAAAAATAAAGTGCTCCGCAGAAAACATGTACTTGTGCCGTTTTCTAGGAGCACTTTATTTTTTTAAGCCATTTTCAAGGAGCATTTTGTTTTATACAGTAAAATAGAATCGAGGAAAAGAGTTCTATAATTCATGGTAAATAAAAGACCCGAAGCCGAGTCTTTTCGATAGGAACAAGGAGACTTCGGGTCTTTTATTTACCAGAATATAGGACCTGTCCCGAGATACTTCTCCGCAATCGGCTTATAATATTCCTTCAATTCTTCATAAACCGGAATCACTGGGGATTTGGTATACAAATCATATTGA
>JBIILT010000016.1:0-13271 GCA_044338355.1 Aquirufa sp. | reverse complement strand
AGATGTTTCCATACATCGATCGCATGATGCAGGGGGAACAAAATATCTTATGGGATACTCCGATTAACTGGTTTTCAAAGTCCTCCGGGACTACCAATGCCCGAAGCAAGTTCATTCCCGTTTCGAAAGAGGCGCTGGAGGAATGTCACATGATGGGCGGGAAAGACATGATTACGTTGCTCGCTGCAAGTAAACCAGACACGAAGGTTTTCGAGGGTAAAGGCCTGTCCATCGGGGGAAGTCTATCAGAAAGTCCGGTGAATTCGAGTATGTTGATGGGCGATGTGTCGGCGGTGGTGATGAAGAATTTGCCTATTTGGGCGCAAATTATAAGGACGCCTTCGCTCGATGTGGCGCTGATGGGGGATTGGGATCAGAAGATCGAGAAGATGGCGATCGAGACATCGAAGGAGAATGTGACGAGTATTTTGGGTGTGCCTACGTGGACGCTCGTGTTGATCGAGAAGATTTTAGAGATTACGGGGAAGAAGTCGATTTTAGAGGTGTGGGAGAATTTTGAGTTTATGATTCACGGGGCGGTGGCTTTTGGGCCCTACCGCGAGTTGTTTAAAAACCAGATATTCCCGTCATCACAGGTCGGATTTTTAGAGATATACAATGCGTCTGAAGGGTTCTTTGGGATTCAGGATGATCTGTCCAAACCCGATGAGATGCTACTGATGCTCGATTACGGTATATTCTATGAGTTCATTCCGATGAGTGATGAGGGGGAAGAGGCGAATACAATCGTTGCCTTAGACCAAGTAGAAGTAGGCGTAAACTATGCGATGGTCATTTCGACGAATGCGGGTTTGTGGCGCTACAAGATTGGGGATACCGTGAAATTTACGTCGGTGAGTCCATATCGGATTAAGATTTCGGGGCGGACGAAGCATTTCATCAATGCCTTTGGGGAAGAGCTGATTATCGAGAATGCGGAGACGGCTGTCGCGCGCGCTTGCGCCGCGACCCAGGCGGAGATCAAGGATTATACGGCGGCTCCGGCCTTCATGAACGAAGGCAAAAACGGTCACCACGAATGGGTGATTGAATTTTCAAAAGCCCCAAAAGATTTTCGTACCTTTGCACAGATTTTAGACCAAACGCTCCGCGAGCAAAACTCGGATTACGATGCGAAAAGGTCTTATGATTTAGTGCTTGGCCCACCTTTGGTCCATATCGCCCCAGCCGGAACTTTCCACAACTGGATGAGGGAACGAGGGAAATTAGGCGGTCAGCATAAAGTTCCGAGGTTAAGTAACCACCGGGAATTTTTAGAGGGAGTCAAGGCTCATATTTAATCAAAACAAGCTATGTCGTTAAAATTAACTATCGAAAATGGTATCAAAGATGCCATGCGTGCGAAAGACGCAGACCGTTTACGTGCTTTACGTGCGATCAAATCCATGATCCTTTTAGAAGAAACTTCAGGCTCTAGCGCAGATGGTTTAAGCGCTGATTCAGAGATGAAAATCTTAATGAAGGCAGCGAAACAACGCCGCGATTCATTAGAAGTGTACGTAGCGCAAAATCGTCCTGACTTAGCTGAAAAAGAGCAAGTTGAATTAGCGATCATCGAAGAATTCTTGCCTAAGCAATTGTCTGATGCAGAATTAACTAGTAAAATTACCGAAATCATTGCCTCCGTAGGCGCAACTAGTCCAGCTGATATGGGAAAAGTGATGGGCGTTGCTTCCAAGCAATTAGCCGGTTTAGCAGATGGCAAAGCCATTTCTGCCAAGGTGAATGAATTATTAAAGAAATAGGATTGGAAAAGAAAGTTGCGATACGGAATATGAGTTTTGATCAGCTGAAGGCAGAAATGCTCGCAGCCGGAGAACCTGCATTCCGGGCAAAGCAAGTATACGAATGGATTTGGAAGAAATCAGCGCGTAGTTTCGACGCGATGGGAAATATCCCGAAGATGACACGCGAGTGGCTTTCGGAGAAATTCTCTTTGCAGATCGTGACCACCGCTGAGGCGCAGATCAGCTCCGACCGCACGATCAAATCTAGCTTCGAATTATTCGATAAAAACCTCATCGAGGGGGTATTAATTCCTACTCGTGAACGCATGACGGCTTGTGTGTCTTCTCAAGTCGGTTGCTCCTTAACCTGTAGTTTTTGTGCGACAGGTTATATGGATCGCAAACGGAATCTAGAGTCCTTTGAGATCTACGATCAAGTCGTTTTAATTCGCGATCAGGCACAGGAAAAATATGGTCAGCCGCTGACGAATATTGTTTACATGGGAATGGGTGAACCGCTTTTGAACTATGCGAATGTGTTAAAGTCTGTCGAACAGATTACTTCTCCGGAAGGCCTAGGTATGTCGCCGCGCCGCATTACGGTGTCTACGGCAGGTATCGCGAAGATGATTCAGAAATTAGGCGACGATCAGGTGAAGTTCAATCTCGCACTTTCCTTACACGCCGCGAATGATACGAAGCGGAACCAGATTATGCCTATAAACGAAAGCAATACGCTTGATGTCTTGAAAACGGCACTTTTGTATTTCTTCGACAAGACCGGGAATGACATTACCCTCGAATACATCGTGTTTAATAAGTTCAATGATACGATTGAGGACGCACGGGAATTGTATGAGTTTGCCAAAGGCATCCCTTGCAAAATCAACCTCATCGAATACAATCCCATCGCACAATCTTCTTTCGTGAATGCGGAGGCGGATGCGATCGCCAAGTTCTCTGCTTTCCTAGAAAGCAAGCGAATGATCGTGAATATTCGCCGTTCTCGCGGACGCGATATTGATGCAGCTTGTGGCCAACTAGCCGGCAAAAAAGCCCCCGTTGTAGATGCCTAATACGATGTTTCCTATCTTCGTGAAAATGGACCAAATCCAGACTTTGGTCGTGGGAGGAGGGAATGTGGCTTTGGAAAAAGCATCCGCGATTTTACGCAATTCGCCGGAGGCAAAATTGACGCTCATAGCGCCTTTTTTCCGACCAGAAACGCTGGAGTATTTACAAGATTTCCCCCACGTTCGCATCTTAGCGCGCGGCTTTCAGCCATCCGATTTACAGGGCCTAGATTTGATTATCTGTGCGACGGATTCACCGTCCTTGCATGCAGAAATAAAAGAGTTAGCCGCAGCACAACATTTATTGTGCAACGTAGCAGATACCCCACCTTTGTGTGATTTCTATTTAGGATCTATCGTCCAAAAAGGGGATTTAAAGATTGCGATTTCCACGAATGGGAAATCGCCTACTTTGGCAAAAAGAATCAGAGCCTTCCTTGAAGACGTTATTCCTGAAGATATCCAAACCTCCCTCGATCAATTAGAGGCTGCCCGTAAAAATTTAAAGGGTGACTTTCAAGAGAAAATCACCCAATTAAATGAATTAACCAAGAACCTGATTTTTCCTAAGAAAAATTAGTCGTCGATCTTCGCTGTCTCTAGTGTAGGTACTAAGGTGTAAATAATCACCCAAGCTAACATATAGGCACTTCCGCAAAGCAAGAAGATGATGTTATAACCGTCGTTGATATTACCTAGTAATTTATACTTATCTAGCAGGGAACCCACAATCATGGGGAAGAAAATACCTCCCACCGATCCAGCCATTCCACCGATTCCGATCACCGAACTAACGGCTTTCTTCGGGAACATATCCGTCGCGATGGAGTAAATATTCGCACTCCAAGCCTGGTGAGCCGCTGCAGCTAAGGAAATAAGTCCCACGGCTTGCCAAATATTTTCGCTATAACGCGCTAATATAATCGGAACCACCGCTAGGGCGAAACTAAACATCGACCACTTGCGTGCTTTGAAGGATGGCCAGCCTTTGTTAATTAAATAACCAGACAACCAACCGCCGCCGATACTCCCGATAGTCGTCGCCGTGTACACGATGATTAATTCTAAACTAGGCTTTTTTAAGTCTAATTGAAAGCGCTCAGAGAAGTACGAGGGTAACCAGAAAAGGAAGAACCACCAGATAGGATCCGTGAACATTTTGCCAAAAAAGAAGGCCCAAGTCTGCTTGAATCCAAATAATTTAGCCCAGCGTACCGGGGTTACATTGTCATCTTTTGCCTCCATATCCGCGTGGATATAGTCGAATTCCGCTTTCGATAAGGACTCGTGCTTAGATGGCACTTCATAGTAGAGCCACCAAAAAATCAACCAAACAAATCCAATGGCTCCAGTGGCAATAAATGCCATCTCCCAGCCATAGGCTCCTAAAATCCAGGGCACTAAAATGGGTGCTGCCACGGCGCCTATATTCGCTCCCGAATTAAAAATACCCGTTGCTAATGCACGCTCATTCTTAGGGAACCATTCGGCTACCGTCTTAATCGCTGCCGGAAAGTTTCCTGCTTCGCCCAGACCTAGTAAAGCGCGCATAAATGCAAAGCTCATCGTGCCTGTGGCTAAAGCGTGCATCATCGCCGCGATACTCCAAACTACGATCGATATCGAATAGCCTAACTTGGTTCCGATGCGATCAATAATCCCGCCAAACCCCAATAAACTAATCGCATAAGCGGCTTGGAAGGCAATCACAATATTGGAATAATCTGTCTCAGACCAGTCAAACTCTTTTTCTAAGACCGGTTTCAATAATCCAATAACTTGGCGGTCTAAGTAGTTAATCGTCGTCGCGAAAAATAGCAATGCGCATATTTTCCAACGGTACTTTCCAATTGTTTCCATATTATAGTTCGTGATAGGTTTTGATCAGGTTAGCGATCGTGTTTGATATAGAGGCATAGTCTTGTTTTTGAATTAAATCAGCCGGGAACAATTGAGATCCCATACCTACGGCTGCAGCACCTGCCCCAAACCAAGATTGTAGACTTTCTCTGTTCGGTTCAACTCCACCGGTTACCATAATTTTGGTCTTCGGCATAGGTCCTTTAAGCGCTTTCACGAAGCCTGGCCCAACCACGTTACCCGGGAAAATTTTCACATATTTTGCTCCCAAAACCTCCGCATTGCGAATCTCGGTCAAGGTCATCGTGCCTGGCATCCAAGGGATGTTGTGTTTCGCGCAAACTTCCCCTACCTCGGGGGTAGTGAAGGGCTGTAACATAAAATCAGCCCCCATTTCAATGAATTCTCTCGCTTGCTTGGCATCATAAATAGTACCGATTCCAAGCACTAAATCTGGGCATTCTTTCTCGCAGAAGTCGATTAGTTTTGCAAAAATAGCCGGAGCGGCTTCCCCGCGGTTAGTGAATTCAAAAACGCGAATTCCACCATCATAGCAGGCTTTAAGAACGTTTTGGGCGATCGTTTGATCGGCATTGAAAAATAAAGGAACGATGGGCGTTTCCGCTAATCGGGAGTATACTACATCTGCTGAATTTCTAGCCATTTTTATCGTTTTAATCGTCCTGTAATATCACCGCTCATTACGGTTTCAATCTCGTCTAAGTTAGACAAATTAATGTCCCCTTCGATCGTATGTTTTAAGGCGGAAGCCGCTACTCCAAAAGCTAAAGACTTCGCCTCATCGCCGTAAACCAAGTTTCCGTAAATATATCCGGCCATAAATGCATCCCCACCGCCGATGCGATCAACGATTTGGGAGATTTCTACCGTTTCGGATTTGAGTACTTTTTTGCCATCGAAAGAGGTCGCTGACAAGTTATTTTGGGAGGCAGAAATCTGACCTCTTTTGGTGTTAATAATCTTCTTAATATTCGGGAAACGCTCCTTAACTTGAATACAGATGTCATGCCAGCCACTTTTCTGTGAACCGTTAGGAACGATGTCTAAGATATCTTCCGCATCCCCTTTTCCACACACGATAATGTCGCATTGCGCGATTAAATCAGGCATGACCTCTTTTACGGATTTACCATATTGCCAAAGGTTTTTTCGGTAATTCACATCCGCCGAAATCGTTAAGCCTTGTGCTTTTGCTTCTTTCAAAGCTGCTCTTAAGGCAGTCGCAGCCGCCTCCGAAATGGCCGGAGTAATACCCGTCCAGTGGAACCAACCTGCTCCTGTGAATATTTCTTTCCAGTTAAAATCAGCCGGATTTAGATTTGCGAAGGCTGAATCTGCCCGGTCATAAGTCACTTTGCTCGGCCGCATCGCAGCTCCAAACTCCACAAAATACAAACCTAATCTGCCTTCTTTGTAAATAGTGTGCGACATATCTACCCCTACTTGGCGGTAGTATCCTGCCGCCGCTTTGCCTAATTCGTTGTTAGGAAAACAAGTGACGTGTTCCGTAGGAATCCCAATGTGGGCTAATCCTCCAGCAACGTTTGCCTCGCCACCACCGTAGGTGATGTTAAGTGATTGAGCTTGGGTAATTCGACCGTAGCCCGCAGGGCTTAGACGACCCATGATTTCGCCAAAAGTGATAACCTTCTTCATTAATTCTCAAAATTAAAAAATCCTGCCGCGTTAGTATAAGAAATGTCCTCCACCAGCTTACCTAGCCAAGTAATATCAGCGGGTAATTCGCCGTTTTCTACATCCGCGCCCAGTAAATTACATAAGATTCTTCTAAAATACTCATGGCGAGGGAAGGAAAGGAAACTTCTCGAGTCTGTTAGCATACCCACGAAGTGGCTTAACATCCCCATATTAGAGAGCGCATTGATCTGTTTTTCCATCCCATCTTTTTGGTCTAAAAACCACCATCCTGAACCAAATTGCATCTTTCCCACAATCGTCCCATCCTGGAAATTTCCCGTCATTGCTGCTACTAATTCGTTATCCCGCGGGTTCAAATTATACAATATTGTCTTTGCTAATTGATTTGTAGAATCTAAATGATTTAAGAATTTCGACAAAGGTCGAGCCTGCTCAAAATCTCCAATCGAATCAAATCCCGTATCCGGCCCTAAAGCACTCAATAAACGGTCATTGTTATTTCGGATTGCCCCTAGATGGAACTGTTGTGTCCAGCCTTTGGCATGATCTAAATGGGCAAAATAAACCAGCATCGCTGATTTGAATTGTACTTTCTCCTTTTGATTAATCGTTTTACCCGTCATCAATCGCTCAAAGATGTGCGCAATTTCTTGCTCGGTATACTCGTCCGCGTAAATCTGCTCTAATCCGTGATCGCTTAAACGGCAACCCACCGAATGGAAAAAGTCGTGTCTCGCAGCGATTGCCTTTTTGTAATCCACTAAGGTATGAATCTCCATTTCAGCCGCCTTTGCCACTGAATTTACATATTCCACAAACACGATCTCATCATCCACGCCCATCGCCTTATCCGGACGGAACGTAGGCAATACTTTAATCGCGAAACCGCTCTCTTTAATTTGTTTATGATAGGCCAAATTGTCGATCGGATCATCCGTCGTGCAAAGCGCTTTCACATTCATTTTTAGCAATAAATTGCGCACGGAAAACGCCGGAGTACGCAATAAGGCATTACACTGATCGTAGATGCGCTTTCCGCTTTCTGCATTCAATAATTCGGTAATCCCAAAATAGCGCTGCAACTCTAAATGCGTCCAGTGATACAAGGGATTACGCATCGTGAAGGGAACGGTTTCAGCCCATTTCAAGAATTTCTCCTCATCCGAGGCATTGCCCGTAATGTATTTTTCATTTACCCCATGAGCCCGCATTGCACGCCACTTGTAGTGGTCGCCAGCAAGCCAAATTTGAGTGATGTTTTCAAATTGCTTATCCTCTGCAATCTGATTTGGGATCAAATGATTGTGGTAATCAATGATGGGCATTTTTGCCGCATATTGATGGTACAAAGTCTGCGCCGTCTCGGACTGCAACAAGAAATCTTTATCTAAAAACGTTTTCATAATTGGTCGGTTAATCTCTAATCTTTACTCTCTTATCTCTAATCTATTTAGTAGTCAGTGGGCAGTGGGCAGTGGTCAGTAGACAGTGGGCAAAGTTCAAAGAATGACATTAAAACATTTCATATTCATCGCCGCAGGCGATTCCTCCTTTATGCTTTGTGCTCTATTCTTTATGCTTTAAATCTATACTCTCTACTCTATTATCTCTAATCTCTTAAAGGTACTTAGTAACCCCCTCCACAAATCCCGGAACCTTCGTCAAATCCGTGCCCCAAAGATCCGTATTGGATAACACTTTCTTCAAATCAAAATCTTTCCAAGCCTCGTAGAAATACGGCGCATAGTCACATTGGATAGGGTAAGCCTCACCGTTGCTATCACCGTAATATTTTCCGCCTTCCTCTTTCACCGCGTGCATAAATTGCAAGTAAGCCGCGAAGCCCATGCAGAAAAGTTCGGGAGCTTTGCCAAAGTTTTTGGCATAATTAATCAACAACGGCACATTACGCATGCGCATTTTGGTCGTATACTGCACCGTAATATCGATTAACTTGTGGTTAATGTACGGATTACGGAAACGGTCTAAAACCGAACGTCCGAAGCGATCCGCTACCTTGAAATCCATTTTATACGGGATGCCCAGCGCTAATTCGCTCAGCATTAAATTCATAATCAATTTGCTTAAATAGCCATTCGACATCACATCCTTTACGAGACGGAAACCTAATAAAAAGGACATTCCGCAAAGTAAAGTATGGGTTCCATTTAACAAGCGTAATTTCAATTCGCGGTAGATTTCGATGTCTTCTGCGATGATTACGCCTTTATCAGCTGAAGCAAAGGAGAGCACTTCTTTTACTTTCGCACCCCCTTGAATGGCCCAGAGGCTATACACTTCCGAAATGATCATCAAGGAATCTTCATAACCTAATTGTGCACAAATCTCCGCATTAGTTGCCGCATCTGGACTTCCTGGCACGATTCGATCCACTAATGAATTACAGAAGTGATTCGCTGTTTCTAACCAAGACACAAACTCGGCAGAAAGACCGTGGTCTGCCGCTAATTTTAAAACGATGCCTTTTAACACATCGCCGTTATTAATAATTAATTCCGTAGGAACAATCACCATACCAGAAGAAGCCGAGCCTTGAAAATGCGTAAAACGGGCGTGTAAAAATGCCAATAATTTGGCGGGGAAGGAGTTAGGGCAACCATTCGCGATCGGATCGTTTGCGACATAGGTAATCCCTACTTCTGTGGTGTTCGATAGGATGATTTGCATCTGACCGCTCTTCGCACATTCGAGTATTTTATCCCAGTCCTTAGACGCGGTTATTGTTCTAGAGATGGAGGCGTTGATGATATTCTCTTCTTTGGCAACCCCATCCTCAATTCCTTTAATGCAATGGGTGTATAAACCATCTTGCTCATCGAAGGCATCTGCACCGCCTTTAGCCGTCGATTTTACGACTACTACGCGACCTTTGAAAATTCCTTGGCGGTTAGCTTTGTCGATATAGAAATCGCAAAGACCACGTTGCAAAACTCCTGTCCCAAATTGCAGGACTTTCTCCGGATAGCTAAATACATCCGCCGGTGGGGTTTGTAATGGAATGGATGAGTTCAACGAGCCCGACTCCAGGAATTTTTTCGATAAGCGCATAGTAATTGTAATTTCCTTTAAAAGGCATTAATCCCGTCTTTTTACCCGTATTTCAGGCAAAAAATGGGATTAAATAACCTAAAACGTTTACGCTTCGCCTATGGGGCCGTTATAATTCATCGGGAATTGGAAACCACCGGCATCCCCATCTTTCATAATAGGGCCAAAGGCCTCTTCGTACTTCTGAATGTTCTCTTGCAAGGCTTGCATCAGACGATATGCATGGTCCGGAGTCATCACGACTCTCGATTTCACTTTGGCCTTAGGTAGACCGGGTAGAATGCGGATAAAGTCCATCACAAATTCGGATGGGCTATGCGCAATAAGCGCCAAATTCACGTAATGCCCTTCCGCCATTTCTTCTGGAAGTTCGATATTCAATTGATTTTCTTCTGTTGGGTTTTCCATAATTATTGGGGAATAAAAAATAAACCCCCGAACTTAAGAAAAGCCGGGGGTCTATTCAAATGAATCTACAAATTAGTTTGCAGCCTCTACTTTTTCTTTCGCCTCTGCGATCTCAGCAGCTTCCTTCTTCGCTTCCAAAGCTCTCAATTCATCTTTCGATGTAACGATGATATCTTTGTAGCGGCGAAGACCTGTTCCTGCCGGAATCAAGTGACCTACGATAACGTTCTCTTTCAAGCCGTCTAACGTATCCACTTTCGCGCGAATCGAAGCCTCAGAAAGTACTTTCGTAGTTTCCTGGAACGACGCAGCGGAGATGAATGATTCTGTTCCTAACGAAGCTTGCGTGATACCTTGTAAGTTAGAAGAAGAAACGGCTGCTTGCGCATCACGCACCTTCATTAACTTTAAGTCTCTACGTTTTAACGAAGAGTTCTCATCACGTAAAGCACGAGAAGAAAGAATCATACCTGCTTTGTATTTTTCAGATTCTCCAGCATCAGTGATCACTTTCTGATCTAAGATCAAGTCGTTCTCGTGACGGAATACGAAACGATCCACGTTTTGACCTTGTAAGAATTGTGTATCACCTGGCTCTAGGATCTGTACTTTTTGCATCATTTGGCGAACGATACACTCGATGTGCTTATCATTGATCTTCACACCTTGTAGACGGTATACGTCTTGGATTTCGTTCACTAAATATTCTTGTACTGCCGTAGGTCCTTTGATTTTTAAGATATCTGAAGGCGTAATTGCACCATCAGAAAGTGGAGAACCAGCACGTACGAAGTCATTGTTTTGTACCAAGATCAAACGAGTCAAAGGCACTAAGTAACGACGCTCTGTTCCTTCTTTAGGCGTAACAATAATTTCGCGGTTACCACGCTTAATCACACCGTAAGAAATTACCCCATCAATCTCAGTTACAACCGCTGGGTTAGAAGGGTTACGCGCTTCGAATAATTCCGTTACACGTGGTAGACCTCCCGTAATGTCACGCGTTTTACCTGCTGCACGAGGAATCTTAGCGATAATTTGACCCGCTTTGATTTTATCTCCTTCGTTGATGGCTAAACGAGCACCTACTGGAACGTTATATACTAAATCTTCTTTACCTTTTGCTTTCACTAATACAGATGGGTTCTTCGTCTTATCTTTCGATTCTACAATAACCTTCTCACGCATACCCGTTTGCTCATCCGCTTCCTCTTTGTAGGTATTGTTTTCTTCGATTGCCTCGAATTCAATTTTACCTTCAGCCTCGGAAAGGATTACCGCATTGTAAGGATCCCAAGCACAGATTTCATCTCCTTTTTTCACTGCTTGGCCTTCCTTAACACGTAAGAATGAACCATAAGGAATGTTAGAAGAGATCAATATTTGTTTGTTGGCTGGGTTCACAATTTGAATCTCACCAGAACGACCCATCACAATTTCAACTGGGTTGCCATCTGCATCTGTAGAGCTTACAGAACGAACCTCTTCGAAGTTAACTACTCCGTCAAATTTCGCTTTTACACTCGCATCTAAAGAAACGTTTTGTGCCGTACCACCTACGTGGAACGTACGCAATGTTAACTGTGTACCTGGCTCACCAATCGATTGAGAGGCGATTACGCCGACTGCTTCTCCTAAGTTCACCATCGCTGCTGTTGCTAAGTTACGTCCGTAACATTTTGCACAAACACCGCTTAAAGTCTCACAAGTTAATACGGAACGAATTTCAACTGATTCAATCGCTGTCTCATCAATTTTAGTCGCTACTATTTCGGTGATTTCATCACCTGAAGCAACGATTAATTCATTCGTGATTGGATCATATACATCGTGAATAGAAACACGACCTAAGATACGTTCCGATAATGGTTCGATGATCTCCTCGTTGTCTTTCAATGGGAAAACTTCAATACCACGAAGGGTACCGCAATCGTCCTCATTCACGATAACATCTTGTGCTACGTCATGTAAACGACGTGTTAAGTAACCCGCATCGGCTGTTTTCAAGGCAGTATCTGCCAAACCTTTACGCGCACCGTGAGTCGAGATAAAGTACTCTAATACGTCAAGACCTTCTTTAAAGTTAGAAAGGATCGGGTTTTCGATGATTTCACCAATGGAACCTTGTAAGTTCTTTTGAGGCTTAGCCATCAAACCACGCATACCACCTAGTTGACGAATTTGCTCACGAGAACCACGGGCTCCAGAGTGCATCATCATATAGATCGCGTTAAATCCTTGGTTATCCTCCTCCATCTGCTTCATCAAAGTCTCGGTAATTTTCGAGTTCACTTTTGTCCAGATGTCAATAACTGCGTTGTAACGCTCGTTATCTGTGATTAAACCCATTAAGTAGTTGTCCCAAACCGCTTGAACATCTTCCTGTGCCTTCTTCACTAAAGAAGCCTTCTCAGCAGGAATTTGAACATCGCCAATACCCATCGATAAACCACCGTGGAAGGCTTGTTGGAAACCTAATTCTTTGATATCATCTAAGAATTGTGCTGTTCTA
The DNA here is from genome assembly GCA_044338355.1 of Aquirufa sp. Lineage (GTDB taxonomy): Bacteria > Bacteroidota > Bacteroidia > Cytophagales > Spirosomataceae > Aquirufa. The sequence goes on along the minus strand of JBIILT010000016.1, from coordinate 921 downwards.
GCCATACCACAGATCTTATGAACGTGTGAGATGATTTGTTGTAGTTTCTTCTTAGTCAATAACTCATTGATGTAACCAACTGCCTCAGGAACACATAAGTTGAATAATACACGTCCCGCAACAGTTTCCACCATTTCTTGAACCAATGTACCATCTTCCTTACGTACCGTAGCTTTCACCACGATGTTCGCGTGCTTCGATAATTTCTTCTCGTTCAAGGCGATAACAACCTCCTCAAATCCGTAGAAACGAGATCCCTCGCCGTCCACTTTGTGGTCAGGAGTAGTCTTACGACCTTTCGTTACATAATATAAACCTAACACCATGTCCTGAGATGGTACCGTAATAGGCGCACCATTCGCTGGGTTCAAGATGTTATGAGATGCAAGCATTAATAACGAGGCTTCCAAAATCGCTTCATGTCCTAGTGGAACGTGAACCGCCATCTGGTCACCATCAAAATCGGCGTTAAATGCCGTACAAGTTAATGGGTGCAATTGGATCGCTTTTCCTTCGATTAATTTCGGTTGGAAAGCTTGGATACCTAAACGGTGAAGGGTAGGAGCACGGTTTAAAAGAATCGGATGTCCTTTCATTACATTTTCCAAAATATCCCAAACCACTGGATCCTTACGATCAACAATTTTCTTCGCAGACTTAACCGTCTTCACGATACCACGCTCGATCAACTTACGGATAACAAACGGCTTGAATAATTCAGCTGCCATATCCTTAGGAAGACCACACTCGTGCATTTTCAATTCTGGACCTACCACGATAACCGAACGACCTGAATAATCGACACGCTTACCTAATAAGTTTTGACGGAAACGACCTTGCTTACCTTTCAACATATCAGAAAGAGACTTCAAGGCACGGTTACCTTCAGAACGAACCGCATTTACTTTACGTGAGTTATCA
>JBIILT010000251.1:0-2819 GCA_044338355.1 Aquirufa sp. | reverse complement strand
CTTGCTCGTTAAAAAGAACAGAAAGCCTATTATTTCCACTCCAAGAAATTAAAGGCCCTTTGCCGTCAGAAGTACGATTTAAATCCTTTAATCCAGTTTGTTGGAGTAATTGAAGCTTATCCGTGGCTAAATTATGCAAATAGACCTTATATCTGCCAGATTCATCCGTGACAAAAGCCTCATAAAGCCCATCAGTACTTGCCTGAAAAGAGTTAATTTGATTCGATGGAGGCAAATAAAAAGAGGAAGGAAAAACCTTAGAAGTAGCGATTTCTAATTTTTTTGCATCATTCAAATAATACTCGTACCAATCCTTTAAAAATTTAGAAAATGGCTTTCTAATGGTACTAGATAAACTTGATTGTTCGCTTCTAATAATCCGAGTTAAATTCAGAATATTACCTATTGCCTGTTTTCCATACGTATTTGCGATATAGGACCAAATGGATTGACCTAGTAACTCAGCCTCCGTACCTGTTGCTAATTGTAGCCTTCTAATTTTATTTTCACTAATGATTTGATAGGTAAAGCGTCTCATTTCAGGTGAATCTCCTGAAGCTAAGTAAGCAGACATGCCCAAGACAAACCAATCTGATACATTTAATAATAAAGAGTTTTGCAGTACATCCCTCACACTACCTCCAAACAATAAATCCTGAAGATATACGCGTACAATTTGCTTTGTGACCTCCTGTTTAAAGGAGGTTAAATTATCTTTAAAAGCTACTTCGATTCTAAATTTGGCTAAATTTTCAGCCGCAGCATCAGCGGAATTTGCTAGTGAAATTCCACTATTACTTTGCAACCAGGTTTCATGGTTTGGATACAAAAAAATCTTCACCTTTTGATAAGGTGAATAACTCAGCATCTCCGTTATTCGGCCATTATCTGACTCAAGGTACGTCAGCGTCGATTTAGCCAACGCTTCATTTTTATCAAAATAATACACCTCAAAATTAGAACTGCTGATATAATTCCATTGGAAATTTTGGTATTGAATCCGGTGATTCTCCGGAATCCATTGCGATTCTTGTCCATAGAGCTTTACTAAGCCAAAAGACAAGAAAAAGAAGACTGCGAAAAGGGAATTTAAAATACGCATCTAGCCAAAAGACATTAAAACCAAAATTACAGATTTAAACGGAAAATAAATGATAAAATCGTTGAATTGATGCCTCTGAATGAACAGAAGATTTTCCAAGGATTTCGCTAGTCCATTGTTTGGCAAAATAGGGCGCTAAAGAAACTCCTTTGGATCCAAAACCATTAAATATTCCCGCCTCTTGATTCAAATGAAAACCAACAAATGGTCGACGATCTTGGGTTGCAGGTCTAATACCAGTCTTTTGACTTAGCAATTCAAAATGCTCACATCCCATCGAAGCTAATTTCTTTGTTAATTCTTCTAAAGCCTCTGGAGTTGTCTGGTTCGTAAACTCTTGCCAGCCATATGTCGCCCCCACCTTAAATTGATGAGAACCCAAGGGCAATAAGAAACCATTTTTATTCAGAATAAACTCCTCAGAGGGCTCATTCGAGGCAATTTCCATTAACTCCCCTTTCGCCGGTAAGAAAGGTAAACAAGTCCAAAGTGGATTTTGTTGCCCGTGGAATCCTTCACAAAAAATAGCCTGACTACCCGTATACTCCGATTCTTTCAACAAACCAAGAGAAGAAAAATATGCACGAGACACCCGCAATAATGTAGCCACATCAACCCATCCCGCCTTTTCCACCCAAACACCATCCGAATCCCAGCGCAAATAATCGTGGTGAATCTCGTCTTTTCGGGTGATTAGCCAATCTTTCATTTCCTTGTTAGCAAAGGGGCGAAATAACGGCAGGGGAAAAAAGAAACGCGTTTGTAGCGTTTTCTCTAATCGAGGATAAAAATCGAATAAATAAGTGAATAATTCGTCTGCTAGCCAGGTTTGTTCTAATTTTCGACCGGTAACCGGATTGAAAATGCCACCAGCCGCTTGAGAAGAATTAAAATGGGTCTGAGGCGAATCCCAAATTTCAAAAGGTATTTTTGCCTCCAAAAAATGGTGCGCTAAAATGGTACCAGCTAGACCCTGGCCTACGATAATAAAGGGATTAGTGCTTTTCACCTTGCACGCGTCGAACGTGATCTAAAACAAATTCTACCTGTTCATCCATTGTTCGATAAGATGTATCTAAATCAATGGCATCAGCTGCTCTTTTCAATGGACCTTCTGATCGATTCGAATCAATCTCATCTCTTTTGCGCAAGTTCTCGATGATTTCTTCCAGAGGAAGATCTTCGCCCTTTTGTAAAAGCTCTAATTTGCGTCTCTGAGCACGTATATGCGGCTCAGCCGTCATAAATAGTTTCAATTCAGCATTTGGAAAAACGACCGTTCCAATATCTCGACCATCCATGACAATTCCCTTCTTCTCCCCCATTCTTTGTTGTTGAGCCACCATAGCATGTCTCACTTCTGGGATAGCCGCTACTTGACTCACTAAATCAGAAATATGCATTTTGCGAATCTCTGCCTCCACATTCTCCCCATTTAAAATGGTGTCAGAAGCCTGTTTAGCCGGATTAAATTGAAAGGTAATTTCTACATGCGCTAATGCATCTTTCACCTCTTGCAAATCAGCTAAATTCACTTGTTGCCGATCGAAATAAAGTGCTACTGCTCGGTACATGGCGCCCGTATCTAAAAAGGCATAATGCAGAGCCGAAGCCACATGGCGCGCAGTCGTACTTTTTCCACAAGAAGAGAAGCCATCTAAGGCAATGATAATATCAGACATGCACAAATTGATTAATGGCCATGGCTACCGCTTCA
>JBIILT010000196.1:0-3695 GCA_044338355.1 Aquirufa sp. | reverse complement strand
CCAGTGTTAATACTAAAAAGTAATTAGGTAGCGTCCTGTACCATCTCCGCTTCCAGAAATCTAATAGGTCGAATTTGCCCCCCTTTTCAAGCAATTTGATTAAAATTCCCCCGATTAAAAATCCACTTAAGGCAAAAAAGACCGAGACACCATCGAAGACCATCCAGTCTGTCCATTTCCTTAACTCTGGAGTAAGTAGCAAACCTCCGTGGTCTATAATCACAAATAAGATAGCTGCGGCTCTTAAAATGTCTAAGCCTAAAATTCTATGCGGGTCCAGATGTAATTTCATGGCTGATTTCATTTACTTTTTTTTCATCCAAAAAGCCCCAGGCTCACACGCCGGGAATTTCCCTAGCATGGGACATTTATCTTGTAATTGTGCGAAATGATGGTGCTTTAAATAATTCAATGCACCTATGATTTCAAAGGAATCGTTAAAAGATAAAAAGGCCTCTAACAGATATTGCTCATTCCAAAAATGGTGATTATCAACGACCCATTTTTTCGGATAATCTTTAGGCGTAAAAATATCATGAATATGAATAATGACGCCCGGCTTCAAAAGTGGTAATATGGTTAAATACTCGTGCAAAACATCCCCTTGTGGCCGAATGATGTGTGATGAATCGATGAATAAAATGTCGTTCGCCTCCAGGTTTTTGAAAACCGCTAAATCTATTTTTTCAACCCTCTCCCGTTTTACCTCGATCCCTAATTCCTCTAGCCAGGGTTGTTCGAAAGGTTCTATACAACAATGCTGGCAATGGTAATCCGAATTGAGTTGCCGATTTTTACGGATGGCATTTTGTGCCATCAGGGTCGAGTTCCCGCTGCCTATTTCGATAATTTGTTTCGGCTGAAAATGGCGGATCATGTTATAGAGGTATTCGCTGTCCCCGGGCCCATAGGAATCGTTTAAATAATAATAGGCGTTAGGCTTTTCTTTATGCAAGGGAAATGATTTTAATTCCTGTGCATACTGAAAGTCATCTAATAAGCGAAGCTGCCCCGCTAGGTTTAGATCGATGGACGCTAATTCCCGGTCCTGCTCAAGTGGCCTTTCTAAATGCTTCGCGGGATTAATCATAGGCTCGTAATAATGATCTAAAATAGGGAAAACCCCCACGCGCATGAATATCGAATCACTCAGCGGACTAGAGCCTTTTTTTCTCAATACCTTTAACCATAAAGCAGAGACTAAAGTCAGCGGCGAAGCTAATAAAAATACGACTTGTCGAATAAAATTTTTCATTAGCTGCTAAGTTAGGAATTGCCTTAAATTAATTCACTAATTCAGGTTGATAATTGTTAATTTGCAGCAAAGAATTGAAAAGCGCGCATGCAAAACACCTTGCCTACACATGAGTTACTCGGAATTCGGTATACCGCTTCTGATTACGAGCATATCACGCAGGCCATCATTAGACATGCAGTGAATAAAGATTCGATAGGCGTCAGCGCTTTAGCCGTGCATGGCCTGATCGAAAGCCATCAAAATCCCGCCCTGAAATCCTTAGTCAATTCCATTCACTATGTCGTGCCGGATGGTCAGCCCATTAAGTGGTGTTTAAATTATTTTTATCGGGCCCAGCTAAAGGACCGTGTTTATGGCCCCACACTGACTTGGAAGGTATTAGCCAAAGCGAATGAAGGTAAGCTCCGGGTATATCTCTATGGAAGTACGGAAAGGACCTTGCATCTGTTTCAAGAGAATATTAAACGACATTTTCCTGCCATTCAATTAGTAGGATATCATGTAGATCGTTTTCGAGATGCGACCGCAGAGGAAGATGAGGCGGACATATTGAAGATCAATCAATCCGAAGCACAGATCATCTTAGTGGGTAGAGGATGTCCGAGGCAGGAGATTTGGGTAGCGGAACATATTGGAAAAATTCAGGGTGTTATGATGGCGGTGGGAGCCGCGTTTGACTTTCATGCGAATACGTTAAAACAGGCCCCAGTCTGGATGCAAAATAATGGATTAGAATGGCTGTTTAGGTTAATTCAAGAGCCTGGAAGACTATGGAAAAGGTATTTGTTCACGAATTCCACATTTATTTATTTAATTTTATTGAAAATAGTTAAGCGTCATTCATGAGAAAAATTTTAGTTACGGGAGCAGGGGGGTTAATTGGAAGTGAAGTAGTTCGTTTCTTTTGCCAAAAAGGGCTAGAAGTCGTAGGCATCGACAACAACATGCGACAAGTGTTTTTTGGCGAAAAAGGGGACACCACCTGGAATATCTCAAAACTAGAAAAAGAAAATACGCGCTTTACAAATCATTCCCTAGACATTCGCGATCGATCCGCGGTTGAAAAATTTATCCAAGAAATTCAGCCCGATGCCCTCGTCCACACCGCCGCACAGCCAAGCCATGACTTAGCCGCCTCCATGCCCTTCGAGGACTTTGATGTGAATGCCGTAGGTACGTTAAATTTATTAGAAGCCACCAGGCGCTACAATACGAACATCCCCTTCGTTCATTTATCCACGAACAAAGTGTACGGAGACAATCCCAATTTTCTAGACCTAGTAGAGACAGAAACGCGATATGATTATGCAGACGCCGCCTATTTCAATGGCATCAGCGAATCATTCAATATAGATCAATGCAAGCACTCGCTTTTCGGTGCCTCTAAAGTAGCCTCAGACATTTTAGTGCAGGAATACGGCCGCTATTTCCATATGCCCACCTGCTGTTTGCGCGGCGGCTGTTTAACCGGCCCTAATCACAGTGGAGTAGAACTACATGGATTTTTAAGCTATTTAATCAAATGCAATGTCCATGAAATTGAATACAAAATTTACGGCTATAAAGGCAAACAAGTCAGAGACAATATTCATTCCTATGACGTTGCGCGCTTTATTGATTTATTCATCCAAAACCCTAAAGTAGCCGCCGTCTACAACATCGGCGGAGGACGCGAAAACTCCATCTCGATCCTAGAAGCCTTCCAGCTCATCGAAAGCATTTCAGGCAAGCCCATGAAATACTCCTATGTCGATGAAAACAGAATAGGGGATCACATCTGCTACATCTCCGACTTAAGCAAAATCAAGCAAGACTACCCTAGCTGGTCGATCACAAAAGACCTCAAGACTACTTTCCAGGAGATCCACGATTCGTGGAGTGGGAAGGGGAATTAATTTAATTTGATTAGTTTGGACCACACTAATTATAAGGTATTTTTCTATTGATTATCAGTGAGTTAGATTTATCTTGCGCACCAGAATGCGCACTAATAATTAAATTTATAATCATCGTTTACAATATTACAACATTATCGGCCTTCGTTTAAAAAAATGAAACACAGCCTCATCATTAAGAAAGCGCTCAATGACTTGTTCTGCATTCCTATAAGGTTGATCGAACATTCCAGACCATTCTTCACGGTTTCTGAGCCACTCAACAGCCAATTCTTTCAATCTGCCCTGCAAAACAAAGTCATTCATCAATTTATCCTTTGATACATTATAAAAAACATAATCAATAGAAGAGAATGACTTGTAGATTGCTGGAAACCCTGGAATGTAAATTTTCGCAAACAAAACTTGATCATCATTAGAATTGAACATGTTGAGAACTTCTATTTCTAACGCAGCTTCATTATTGGCAATAATTTGTAGCATTTCAGTACGAATTGCAGCAATGATATTGTGATAATCATCCATTTTCGAATCTACCCTAC
>JBIILT010000195.1:0-3716 GCA_044338355.1 Aquirufa sp. | reverse complement strand
CTAAACCCATCTCTACTCTATAATCTTTTATCTCCTCTCTATACTCTATAATCTCTACTCTAAAATTGTTTTCTCCAACGTCTTCTGACTCTGAAACCCCTCCCCATATTTCACCCCAATCTTATGACCCATTTCCATCCCGCGCGCTTGGATAAAGTTTAAGAAGTCTGGGCTTGAAATGTAAGAAGCTGGTTCAGCAGATGTTGGATCAAAGAATTGACTTTTGAAAGCGCGGATAGCAGCTTCCTTCTGATCCCAATGGGCGGAAATATCAATAACAAAATCGGGTTCTAAATAACGATCTTGAATGTAATGGTAGACTTGTGCGGGTCTCCAGGCAGGAAGGTCTCCGGTTTTTATTTGGCGTAATCCAGATAAGAAACAAGCATCTATGGCTAGTTGTGCGCCTTTTCCGTGATCTGGATGGCGGTCTTCGAGGGCATTAGCTAATACGATTTCAGGTTGGTATTTGCGAATGACTTCGATTAATTTCAATTGTGTTTCTTCGTCGTTTCTGAAAAAACCATCGCGGATGCCTAGGTTTTCACGTGCATGCAAACCGAGGATTTTAGTGGCGTCTGCCGATTCTTGTAAGCGAATTTCTGGAGTACCTCGGGTGCCTAATTCGCCACGTGTGAAATCTACGATGCCTACTTTTTTACCTGCAGCAATGTGCTTGAGAATAGTTCCAGCGCAGCTTAATTCGGCGTCGTCTGGATGTGCAGCCATTACGAGAATGTCTAGTTTCATAGCAATTAATGAATGCGGATACGGCGACCAGCTCGAATGACCGAGGAGTTTTTCATCCCATTTAATTTTTTCAATTTAGCAATCGAAACTCCTGTTCTTCTAGCGATAGCACCTAAAGTATCTCCTTGGCGCACCTTCGTCCATGCTCTTGTTCTTGAGCGAACTTTATCACCTACAGAACCATACTCATTCTTTAAGGATAAAGAGCGAATGTCAAAAGATCTCGCAGTGATGATAATGTGATCAGAAACGGGTTCGAATGGACTGAAGTTATATACATTCTTCGGGTTCATCGGATTACCCTCATAGCGCGTCTCAAAGTGCAGGTGTGAACCCGTACTACGTCCGGTGCTTCCGCCTACACCTATTTGATCGCCAGCCTTAACGATGGTTCCGGGCTCAGCTCCCGGAGAGGCTAAGTGTGCATAGAGTGTTTCAAAGCCGTTATAATGCCTTACGAGTACATAATTACCGTAACCGGATCGGTCGTAGTGACTGACACGTACGATACCATCAAAAACCGAATAAACTGGATATCCCGTCTCTAAATCTAAATCAACCCCGGCGTGTAAACGGCCCCAGCGTGGTCCGAATGGACTAGTTTGCTTAATTATTTCTAAAGGTGCAGCCCAATTGCGCCCCGCTGTTGTATTGAACAATTCGATGTCAACAGGTTCGTCAAATTCTTTGGCATCAATATCATACGGATCAATAATTTTCGTATCCCAAATCGCAAAATAAGAGGCTACGGAAACGAAATCCTCCGTTCCTTCTGGTGCGGCTTCTTCTTCAATCTCCACGATTAGATTCTCACCTTCGTCTATAGAGGTGGTGTCAAAATTACTGATACTCGCATTGACCATTTTAATTGGCTCGAACTTACGTTCCTGAAGTTCAGAGCCAGCTGTCACCCCTACGGATTCCGTCTCGTTTCTGAATTGCAAGGGAGGAAGCTCATCAAGTTCATCTTTCTTCTTGTTCTTTTCTTGGAAAAGTTGGGAATTGGATTTGACTTCGATTTCTGTTTTTTTCTTGAATAAATTCCGCTCTTGAGCTTTCAAGTTGAAGCCCGAAAGAAGCAGTAAACATCCCAAAATATAGGTAATTAACCTCATGCGTTTGTATTAATGTAAATTGCTCGCCGCTAACCAACGCTCCGCATCTAAAGCTGCTATGCAACCCGTACCTGCTGCTGTAATCGCTTGGCGGTAAATGGAATCTTGTACGTCTCCGCAAGCAAAAACTCCTTCGATATTTGTTCTTGAACTTCCTTTTTCCGTAACTAGATATTCTTGTTTATCCATTTCTAATTGTCCCTTAAATATGGACGTATTAGGTTGGTGACCTATAGCTACAAAGAATCCAGTTAAGGCGATTTCTTCTTTCGCTTTCGTTATATTATTGACAATTCGTATGCCCGTAACACCGTTCGCATCGCCTAAGATTTCTTCGGTCTCAGAATTCCAATGGATTTCAATTTTCGGATTATTTTTCACGCGCTCTTGCATAATAAGCGAGGCACGCATTTCGTCCCTACGAACGATTAAGTGTACTTTAGTACATAGATTAGCTAAATAACTAGCTTCTTCTGCTGCCGTATCTCCGGCGCCTACGACTGCAACTGTTTGATTGCGGTAGAAGAATCCGTCACAAACGGCGCAAGCGGAAACACCTAGGCCATTAAAGGTGGTTTCTCCTTCTAATCCTAACCATTTTGCACTAGCTCCTGTCGCGATAATAACGGCATCTGCATCTATTTCTGTGGTATCATCGATCCACACTTTTTTAGGAGAGCTTGTGAAATCTACTTTCGTAGCCATTCCGAACCGAACATCCGTCCCAAAACGCTTTGCCTGGTTTTCTAAATCCACCATCATGGCTGGACCATCTGTTCCTTGTGGGTAACCCGGAAAATTATCTACTTCTGTTGTAGTAGTTAATTGTCCACCTGGTTGTCCACCTTGGTACATCACGGGGTGCAAACCTGCACGTGAAGCATAAATAGCAGCAGTGTATCCGGCTGGGCCAGAACCGATAATAAGGCATTTGATTTTTTCTGACATCTGAATTTTTATCGAATGGGAATGAGCCTACAAAATTCGGGAAATATAGGCAGAAACACAAGCAATGATTTTTCTTAATAATTCTTACATTTGTCAATTAACCTAAACTAAACGAATGAAGAGCCAAACTATTTTACGGAACCTCACTTTTTGGGTATTGTTGTCCATTTTAGTGGGGGTTTTAGTTGGTCATTATTCTCCTGAATTAGCCTTATTAAAGGTACTTGAATCGAAGTTTACCTATAATCTACTGGGTGTTGATTTGAGTTTTGGACCTACGCTTAGTGAAGTATTTAGTGGTGTCTTTATTAGTTTGGTAAAACTATTCATCAATCCCATTATCTTTTTAACCATCAGTTTAGGGATTGTGAATATGGGTAACCTGAAAAAGGTAGGTCGTGTGGGGGGAAAGGCGCTCTTGTATTTTGAAGTAGTGACTACGGTTGCCTTATTGATCGGATTAGCTGTTTCTACGTTGATTGAGCCAGGAATAGGAGTGATTAGAGACGATATTGCCGGTGGAGATATTTCAAAATACACCCAAAAAGCGGCAGGGTTTTCTTGGATGGGCTTTTTGAAAGAGAATTTTACCGTACAGGTCTTAGGGTTCTCGATTTTCTTTGGAATTTTTTTAAACTATGTGCGTGGAAAAGCGAGAATGATTGCTGGTATGCAGCAGGCTTCGCATTGGGTATTCAAAGGATTAAAAGTCGTGATGTATTTAGCTCCCTTAGGGGCTTTAGGCGGGATGGCATTCACCATAGGTAAATTTGGCATTCATTCCTTGCTTCCATTAGCGAAATTGATGCTGACGGTTTATGTGACAATGGGAGTCTTTGTATTTGTGGTACTCGGTTTTATTATGCGAAGCTGTGGGGAGCGGATCTGGTCGTTTTTGGGCTA
>JBIILT010000194.1:0-3721 GCA_044338355.1 Aquirufa sp. | reverse complement strand
TGCGGGTTTTGGTAAGTTTTTCGCCTTCTTAAACCTATTCGTTTTCTTCATGTTAATTTTGGTTTTAGGGGCAAACTTCACGGTCTTGTTCATCGGATGGGAAGGCGTAGGTTTGTGTTCATATTTATTGATTGGATTCTGGAACCAAAAGAATTCCTACGGAGATGCGGCTCGCAAGGCCTTCATCATGAACCGGATTGGTGACTTGGGTTTCTTAGTGGGTATCTTCTTGTTGATCCAGGATTTTGGGACAACAGATTACCATACGATTTTTGCAGCGATTCAGAGCGGTGATTATACCACTGATTTAAGCATCATCGCTATCTGTTTATTCATCGGTGCGATGGGTAAATCGGCGCAGATTCCGTTGTTTACTTGGCTTCCAGATGCGATGGCGGGTCCTACTCCGGTTTCGGCTTTGATTCACGCAGCCACGATGGTGACGGCCGGCATTTACATGGTGATTCGTGCCAATTCCTTATTTGAATTAAGCCCAGAAGTATTGCACTTCGTAGGTTGGATTGGATTAGCTACTGCCTTATTAGGCGCAGCTATTGGTTTATTCCAAAACGATATTAAGAAGGTGCTTGCCTATTCTACTGTATCCCAATTAGGCTACATGTTCATGGGATTAGGCGCATCCGCTTACACCGCCTCTTTCTTCCACGTGATGACACACGCCTTCTTTAAGGCCCTCCTTTTCTTAGGAGCGGGTTCGGTGATTCATGCGATGTCAGACGAACAAGATATTCGCCGGATGGGTGGCTTGAAATCGAAGATGCCTATCACGTTCATCACCTTCATGTTAGGTACGATCGCTATTGCGGGTATTCCTCCCTTCGCAGGTTTCTTCTCGAAAGATGAGATCCTAGCCAGCCTTTACCACCACGATCCGTTGATGTGGGGTTTAGCGATTCTAGGTTCTGCCTTGACATCCTTCTATATGTTCCGTGTGTTCATTTTGACTTTCTACGGAGAGTTTAGAGGCACGGAGAAACAAGCACATCATTTACATGAGTCGCCTTTAACAATGACGTTGCCGTTGATTATTTTAGCGGTATTCTCTGTAGGTGGCGGTTTAATCAACTTACCTCATTTCGCGGGAGGAAATGAATTCTTAGCTCATTGGTTAGCACCACTATTGCCAGAAGCAGGTGCAGCGGGTGAAGTCAACTTCTTAAGTTTGGAGGGTGGCGCACCACTGCTAGCAGCATTCTTACCCGCTTTCTTAGCGATCTACTTATTCGGAATGCAGAAATCAGTACCCTCTGAAGATGGGGAAATTTCTGGCATCCAAAAGGTCATCTACCACAAATTTTATATCGACGAATTGTACGATCTACTATTTGTGAAGCCGATAGCCTTCTTGTCTAATTTCTTCTTCCAAGTAATTGATTTCTTGGTGATTGACTTATTCGTAGAAGGTCTAGGTCGTTTTGTGAAATATGCTTCGAGCGAGTTCCGAAAAGCCCAGACAGGTAACGTAGGCATCTACTTATTCTGCATGGTCGCGGCCATCGTTGTCATTTTATTTGTTAGTTTAAAAAGTACGATCCTTCCTTAATCCTTCGATCGCCAAACAGCTATGTATCTACTATTTATACTTTTATTCCCGCTATTGATAGGATCAGCTTTATTGATCTTTAAACCAAAAAATGCGTTTGTCATTTCCCTAGCGGCTTCCATCATTGAATTAGCTGCGACCGCTTTCGTATTACAAGAGGCAAGTCTAAAACCAGTATCTTTTTCTGCTCCATGGGTAGCGGAAGCCGGTTTATCTTTCTCTTTGTATGTAGACGGAATCAGCGGAGTGCTCATCGGACTTTGTGCTTTATTAGTTCCGTTCATTGTAGCGACTACCGCGAATACGGATCGTGCTAACAATTCTCAATTCCAGGGTTTGATGTTAGCGATGCAAACGGCTTTAATGGGCGCCTTCTTAGCGAAAGATGCCTTCTTGTTCTATTTCTTCTTCGAAGCTTCTTTGCTTCCGATCTATTTCCTTGCGGCCATTTATGGCGGCGAGAACAAGAATGCGATTACATTTAAGTTCTTTGTTTACACCTTGTTTGGGTCTCTATTCTTCTTAATTGCCTTAGTTTATGTGTACTTGCTAACACCAGGTAAGATCCACTCAGCGGACATCGAAGTATTATACCAAACAGCAAAAGGCCTTAGCGCAGATCAACAAGGCTATTTGTTTGCGGCCTTCTTCTTGGCTTTTGCCATCAAGATGCCCGTTTTCCCTTTCCATACCTGGCAGCCCGACACCTATACAGTAGCTCCTGCGCAAGGAACGATGTTATTGTCTGGTATCATGTTGAAAATGGGTACCTACGGCGTGATTCGATTCGTACTCCCGATGTTCCCATTAGGCGTGGCTACTTGGGGATTAACGGCATCGGTACTTTCTGTGATTGGAATATTCTATGGTTCGATTATCGCCATTCAGCAAAAAGACGCGAAACGCTTATTAGCCTACTCTTCTTTTGCCCACGTAGGTTTAATGTCTGCAGGTATTTTATCCGGCAGCATCGAAGGTATTCAAGGTGCCTTGTACCAGATGTTATCGCACGGTATCAATATCGTAGGTTTATTCTTTGTGATTGAAATTATCGAGCGCAGAACTAAGTCGAGAGAAATCGCTCAGCTGGGCGGTATCACGCAGTTCTCGTATCCTTTGACAGTCACTTTCGTGATCTTGAGTTTAGGTTCAGTAGCTCTTCCTTTAACGAATGGCTTCATTGGGGAGTTCTTGTTATTAAAGAGTGTATTTGACCAAAACTTAACCCTTGGCATCGTCGCTGGTATCACCATCATCTTAGGCGCAGTATATACGTTGAGATTGATCCAAAAATCGATGTTCGGAAATGTGTCACGTATCACTTCTGATTTTGCGGACTTGACTTTTGCAGAAAAAGCCGTGTTAATTCCCTTAAGTGCCTTGGTTATTTTGGGTGGAGTTTTCCCATCGACAGTTTTAGGTTTTAGTGAACCAGCGGTTCAGCAATTAATCCAATGGTTCAAATAAAATAGTATTAAAAAGCATTATGACGGCTATCATTGCATTATCACTTCTAGGTATTTTAAATTTATTCTTGGGCTTTTGGCTTTCTAGAAAAACCATCCAAGCTGCGACGCTATTGTTCTTAGCGGGCAGTATGGCTTTGACAGCTTTGGACTGGAACCACGAGCTGTTATGGTATGGACACATGTTCCACACCACGAATACCTCCATTAGCTTCAGCTTAATCATTCAATTAGCGGCCTTCATGGTAGTTAGTTTTTCCAAAGGATTTGGCATTGACGAAGAACATACGCATCCAGCAGAATACTATGCGATTCTATTATTCTCGGTAGTAGGAGCGATTTTAATGGTTTCATTTGATCATTTAATCATGTTCTTTGTAGGCTTAGAAATTCTATCGGTAGCGATGTATGTATTGACAGGTTCTGACAAACGTAATTTACGTTCGAACGAGGCAGCCTTGAAATACTTCTTAATGGGTTCATTCGCAACTGGTATACTATTATTTGGCATTACCTTAGTGTATGGAGCAACGCGGTCATTTTACTTAGCAAACATTGCTTTAGCAATTGCTAACACACCGTCAGCATCTACTCCTGTGTTTTTATCGATTGGAGTATTATTAATTTTAGTCGGATTCCTATTCAAGATTTCGGCAGCACCTTTCCACTTCTGGATGCCAGATGTATACGA
>JBIILT010000193.1:0-3729 GCA_044338355.1 Aquirufa sp. | reverse complement strand
ATGCAAGAATCGAATCGTATCGCGTAAATTGACCATTCCATAAATGTCCAGACCGTCGATTAAGGCGGCCTCTGTCGCATTTTCACGGGGTAAAATCAGGGATTTGATGCCTTGTTTTTTGGCCTCAATCGCCATGGATAAAGCGCCTTTGATAGGACGAATTTCTCCCGTTAAGGAAAGTTCTCCCATAATTAAATAGTCAGATAGGCCACTCATTTTGGTTTGTTCAGACGCTTGCAATAAACCTAAGGCGATGGGGAGGTCGTAGCCGGAGCCTTCTTTGCGAATGTCCGCGGGGGCAAGGTTGATGACGACTTTGCGGCGGGGAAAAAAATAACCGATTTGCTTGATGGCAGATTCAACACGCTGAATAGATTCTTTAATGGTGGAATCGGGAAGACCCACCAGGTAACATTTGGATCCTTGTCCTACGTGGGTTTCAATCGTGATAATGGAGGCATGAATGCCCACAAGGGCACTGCCAAAAGTTTTCGCTAACATTAGTGGTCGTTTAAGACACAATGTTAGGTCGAAAGAATGGGATTAAATATCAGTTAACTGAGTACCTTCAGAATTTATCAACAACTTGGTTTTTACCCCAAAAATCAAAGGTTGGTTATTAGGTATATGACCAGCTGGGAAATCGAAAGCAATCGGATAAGAAGTTCCCGAGGTATGTTGTGCGACTAATTCAAAAGCCGTTTTTCCAATTGTCAAACTCGCTTCGTTGCAATCGGTAAATCCTCCTGCGATTAGGCCGGCAAGGTTTTGGAATAAGCCTGCCCTTTTTAATTGCAAAAGCATCCGATCCACATGGTATAATCGTTCACCCACTTCTTCAATAAATAAGATTTTGCCTTCCGTTGATCCGAAAGTCTGGGAGCCTATTAGATGGCATAAAAGCGATAAATTCCCGCCTATCATCTCCGCGGAGGCCTCACCCATGCGATTCAAATGATGCGGTGCAGAGGAAAGCGAAACCACACCTTCAAAGAGCGCGCTATGCAAGTTTTGCAAGGCAGATTCACCTCCTTTTTGGCAAAAATTATGTGGCATAGGTCCATGAATACTGGCAAAACCTAATCGGTCTACCTCACACAAAAGAGCGGTGATGTCCGAGAAACCAACAATCCATTTGGGACTCGAAATAAACCCCGAAAAATCCAAGGAATCCAATAAGCGAGAGGACCCATATCCACCCCGAATCGGAAATATGGCCTTAATCGAGGGATCGTCGAGCATTTGCTGTAAATCGGATAAACGTTCCGCGTCCGTGCCAGCTAAGCCAAAATGACGAGACAAGAAATGAGGCGCATTTCGTACACGAAGTCCCCAGCTTTCTAACACCTGAACACCCTGTTTCCAATTTTCTGTTGGAGGAAAAGAAGCTGGTGACAAAATCGCGACTTGGTCGCCTGGCTTTAAATACGGTGGGATAATCCGAGTCATAGCGTAAATATCTGCTTTTTTTTAGGATCCTCAAGGGCTAAATTTCGTAATATTGTAAAAATACTTTCCTATCGCACCTGCAGATTTAAATCTTGTACATCCCATTTACAACCCCCATAAGGGCTGGGCGGAGGAATTACTGCAGTATTATACTTTATTTAAGGACGCAATTCCGACTGAAACAACCATTCATATGTATTTAGTGAATGATGGAAGTAAATCGGGGATTCGCTCAGCGGATATACGCTTGTTGTCCGAAAAAATAGCTGGATTTACCTACATCGATTCATCCATAAATCAGGGAAAAGGTGGCGCATTGCGTGATGCCGTTCGCCTAACCACCGGCAAATGGGTCATTTACACAGATGCGGACTATCCTTATTTGATAGAAAATGCAGTGGAAATGTTTCGTCTTCTTTCATCTGATACCGCTGATGTAGTTGTAGGGGTACGCGATGAACAATATTATGATCAATTACCCATCGGTCGAAAAATATTTTCTTTATCACTTAAGGTGATGAATTATCTCTTTTTTCCCCAATTGAAAGTGAAGGACACGCAATCTGGTTTGAAGGGATTTAATCAAAAGGGAAAGGAAGTTTTCTTGAAAACTAAAATTTCCGCCTTTCTTTTTGATATGGAATTTTTGGTTTTGGCCTCTAAAAATCCGACTATTCGGATTCATTGGATTTATGTTCAAGCAAGAGAAGGAATTGTGTTTTCGACGATGCGGGCTAAAACGATTATGACTGAGTTAGTAAATTTTGCCTCCATCTTATTTAGCCGCGAAAAATGAAGCCGATTCTGATCACGATAGATGTGGAAGAATGCGATATTCCCTTGGAATACGGTTTTTCGATTCCTTTAGAGGAGCAGCTAGCTATTTCCAAAGAAGGTGTAGCTCATTTTATGCAGATTGTAGAGGAGGCCGGAGTACCCGTAACAATTTTCTGTACTGGTGTTTATGCTGAGAATAATCCAGATTGGATAAAGTCGCTGAATCCGATGCACGAATTAGCTTCTCACGGTTATTTTCACGGGCATTTTGATGCGTCTCAAGACCTTCGCCGCTCTAAAAAACTTTTAGAAAAATTGAGCGGAAAACAAGTGAAAGGCTTTCGAATGGCGCGAATGCAATATGTGGAGGAGAACGAGATTTTGAAGGCTGGTTATACTTACCATTCCTCTTTGAACCCCACCTGGATACCGGGGCGCTATGATCATCGAGACAAACCGACGAAACCCTTTTTTGAAAAAGGCTTATGGAATGTGCCTGCATCGGTGAGCCCCTGGCTACGTATTCCCCTTTTTTGGCTGGCATTTAAGAACTTTCCGCTGTGGATTTATGCTATTTTAGCGAAACGAACCTTGCGCAAACAAGGCTTTTTGAATATCTATTTTCACCCGTGGGAGTTTGCTGATTTAAGTAAATACCCCTTGCCTGCACATGTGAAAAGAGGGCATAATGGACCTTTGGGAGATAAATTGCGCTCTTTTTTACAGCAGATGAAAGGGGAGGGAGAGTTTACAACGATGGAAAAAATGGTAAAAAGTTATGAATAAGAAATCCACCTTATTAATTATTTGGGCTTTAGCAGGTCTTGTGACAGGTTTAAAACAATTTTTATTAAGCGGAGTAAATTCTTCACACTACAATAATTTCCAGATTTTCAAGGCAAGCTTTGGACATTTTATGCATCGGATGCCTTTGTATTTGGAATACCCTAAAGAGTACTTTGATCTCTTTTTATACGGCCCCATTTTCGCCATTTTGATGGCCCCATTTTCATTTTTAAGTGATGGCCCTAGTCTAATTTTATGGAATGTATTGAATTCGCTAGTCCTTTTTGTGTCGTTATGGCATCTTCCCCTAGTGGAAAATAAGCGTGTTGCCATCACTTGGATCGTGTTGAATACATCCATTACGGCCCTTTTGAATACCCAATTTCATGCGCTTTGTTTGGCCCTAATCCTCTGGTCCTACATATTCGTAGAGAAGAAAAGGTACATCTGGGCGACTCTTTGCATCGTTTTAGGGATCTATATTAAGTTGTATGGAATCGTGGGATTAGCCTTTTTCTTTTTTGCAAAAGACCGACTGCGTTTTGCCGGCTATTTCGTTTTCTGGATGTTAGTGATTGGATTTACCCCTCTGGTTCTTGGGGGGTTCAATTATGGTCTCTCGACTTACCGCGATTGGATGGGTATTTTAGCACACAAAAATGAGTTAAACGAAAATATACAAAATATCCGTACCGATCTTTGTGTCATGGGAATGAT
>JBIILT010000236.1:0-3003 GCA_044338355.1 Aquirufa sp. | reverse complement strand
ATCCTTCCTCCCAGACCACATTTGCATCCGATCCGGTGTTCCAAATATCAGTAGAACGGAAATGGGAACGATTAGGGTTCGCATAACCTACATTTTGGATGATCGAAACGTTCCCTTGATCGTATAAGGATTTGATGGGAGCCATGGATGGATGCAAATACATCCCGTTTTTTAAGGCGATCGCATTTTCCTTTTTGATGGCGATATCTGGTCTTTTGGCAAAATAAATATCATTTTCTGCCGGAATTACCGTATTCAAACCGTCATTTCCTCCCACTAATTGAATGATAACTAAGGCATTACCCGTGGGAACTGAAGTGGCTATACCTGCAGGCAATTGCGCATAGGCCTGAGCAGGCATCCCTGAAATTCCTAATCCGACACCTCCCGAAAGAAGCGCCATCTGACGTAAAAATTCTGAACGTGTTAAATCCTTTTTCATCCTTAGCAAAGTTGAAATTCAGGTAAACGCATCACTGCTCTAAAAAATTGCAGCAGATTTGCACTTACACCAGGTGAATAAGTAGAATAATTAGTTACGATGGTTCCCGCTAGTAAGGTCTCAAGCAAAAAAGCCTTCTTCTTCGCTGTAATCGGAAAAGCTAAAAACAGTTTGCACACATCCTCTACGAATTCCACCGCTTTCTCTGAATTTGTGAACGTTTGTGCATAGGGTACCGGCACTAATTTTCCAGTGACATTCACCCCATTATAGCGTTTACCCGTCAGTAGCGAATCCGTAAATCCACCCCTGTAGGAATAAGTGGTTGATGAAATCCAATCCCGTTGCCCAGGCCAGCCTGCCACATCAGGTGGCTGAAAAAGCTGCATCTGCAATACTCGGGATAATTCATACATGTTGATATAGTCAGGAGTGGGGAGTTCCAATAACTTCGAACTACCCATCATCAATTCAATCGGATTTTTAATTTTACTTCCTAGGTAGGTGGCTTTAAAGAACTCCTCCGAGTTAAATAAAAACCTCAGTAAAGGCTTCATTTCATACTTATTCGACCTGAATACATCCGCCATCTGAGTGACAAATGCTTCATTCGGTTTGTAGTAGACAAATTCTTTGTAGAGTTTTCGGCAGATAAATTCGGCTGTCGCTTTCTGCTCGAAGATGTGATCGACTAAACTATTCACATCAAATTTTGCCGTTTTGCCCAAAATCGTAACGGAGGCCTCTGTATACCAGCGAGTGGCTACAAAATTGGCTGTTAATCCATTGACCTGCCATCCAGAAAGTACCTTAGCCGCTTGTTTTACGTCTGTTTCTGAATAATTACCGATGCCCATCGTAAATAACTCGAGTAGCTCACGGGCAAAATTTTCATTCGGTGTTGCACCCCGCGAATTATTCCCGTCTAAATAAATGAGCATCGAGGGATCAATTGCCACCTCTTTCACTAACTGCTTGAAATTGCCAAACGCATATTTTCTAAATAAGGCATTCTGTGCGTACATGTGCTGGGGATATTGCACTTTATCCCGCTCGTTCGCAAAATGATTGTGAAAGAACAGCACCATTTTCTCCCGCATATTCAAACCCTCTTTGTGCATCAAATTAAACCACCAATAGTTGAATTCGCGGTACCAAGTTCCTGTTTGGCCGGATGTATTCTGAGCAGCGGCGGGGACCGTGGTTACCCAGGTATTGGGTGCAGCTGGCATAGGTGTATCCTTTAATAAGGCTAAATCAATTAAATCTGAAAAAGTACCATAGCCTTGGGCAACAGACAAGTCATTCTTAGCATACCCGAAGAGTGTCCTAGCTAACAAATGACCGACATGGGTGGAATTCCAAACTGGCATATTATTCTAAGAATTTAATTCGCAAAGTCGTATCTGGCTTTGAGAAACGTTGAACATGAACATCTAGTGAATTGGCTGCTTTTGTTACTCTTTGAGGGACAGCTAGTTGATCGAAGAAAACAGGATCCGCATCGACTAGATCAACAATCTGCTTTTTACCCTTCTTCCCCTTTATGACTAAATAATAATGAATTTCACTCTTGTATTTTGCATCCGTATATTTCTTTCGAATAGATCCATCCCAAGCCATTTCTGTGATTTCATCTGCGTCATTATAGACTTTTTGAGACCAAAGATTAGGCAAGAAAATCTGTGCTGCGAAGGCAATCCCAGTCATAGCAATCAGAATAGAGCCGAAGTTTTTGCCAAAAAAATCGTCTTTGTTTGCTGATGCGCCACCACCCATACCTCCGAAAAGAGGCATTTTTAGTTTCTTGCGAGGAGCTCGGCGCGGTGGAACTGGAACGTTAGACATTTTGTTAAGGAGATTAATTTACAAATCAACTAATTTTGGGTGAATTCTTACCTTTTTTTGTATTAATTTATCGTTTATAGTTAGGATAAAAATTCAAATTGGTAAATTGCCTGTTCATTTTTTCCAAACGCCTACAAAGCACAGATTATTATAATGATTTCATTCATCAGTAAATCGGTAACGAAAATATTTGGCACGAAATCAGAGCGCGACATTAAAGCGTTGATGCCTATCGTTGAGAGCATAAAAAACGAATATTCAAAGCTTAATACATTGTCAGATGACGAATTGCGCGCTAAAACGGCGGAATTCAAATTAAGAATTGGAGATTTTGTTGCAGATATAGATAATCAAATTACTTCATTACATACCTCTGCGGAAGAAACAGAGGATGTGGATGCGAAGGATCGTTTTTTCCAAGAAATCGATGCCTTACAGCTAGAGCGCAATGCGCGTTTAGAGGTCGTATTAATGGAGATCTTACCTGAAGCCTTTGCCGTAGTAAAGGAAACCGCTCGTCGTTTTACAGAGAACAAGCAATTAGTTGTTACAGCTACAGTAGAGGATAAATTCATTGCTGCTAAGAAGAAGAATGTGGTGATAGAGGGAGATAAAGCGGTTTGGAAAAACCAATGGTTAGCCGCTGGAAATGAGATTACCTGGGACATGGTGCACTATGACGTGCAGCTGATCGGAGGTATCGTATTACACCA
>JBIILT010000191.1:0-3763 GCA_044338355.1 Aquirufa sp. | reverse complement strand
CATGGCATTTCACTGGAGCCCCTGCGTGTGAGAACACGGTTCCTGGGCCAATAAATCCCAATTGTTGGCCCACGAGCGCTTGCACTAATTTAAAGGTGGAACCTGGGCGATAATAGGCAGAAGGTGGACGATTCAGCAAAGGCTTCATCGGATCCAAGGCTAGCTGCTGGTAATATTTGGAAAAATTATTTCCCGTTAATTGACTTGCATCGTAGGACGGTGCAGAAACCATCGCTAGAATCTCCCCTGTCGAAGGTTCAATCGCTACTAAACTTCCCACCTTATGCTGCATTAAACTATCCGCGTATTCTTGAATCGCGAGATCGATGGAAGTGTATAA
Organism: Aquirufa sp.; assembly: GCA_044338355.1. Taxonomy (GTDB): domain Bacteria; phylum Bacteroidota; class Bacteroidia; order Cytophagales; family Spirosomataceae; genus Aquirufa. The sequence continues at coordinate 3,423 of JBIILT010000191.1, read as the reverse complement.
GTTATTTCCGGAGACCGGATTGATATTTAAAGAACCATTTTTATAATCCCCTTTCTCCACTCCATTGCTATTCACCATGCGGTATTTCACCCCGCGTTGACCACGTAAGGTTTCCTCATAAAAGGATTCAATTCCGGAGATTCCGACATAGTCACCTTGGCGGTAATAATCGTCCTTTTGATCTAAAAGAGCCGTAGGGCTAATTTCTGCCACATAGCCTAAGGCATTTGAAAATGAATGAGATTGGTACGTGCGGAAGGCATTTGTTTCAAAAAAGAAGCCTGGAAAATCAACCATGGCATCTTGTACACTAGCAAAGTCTTCTTTGGACAAATGCTTCAAAAATAAACTTGGTTTCACGCGTGAATAGGCACGAGCACGCTGGGTAGTTTTAATGAAATATTCTTTCGTAACCCGAAAAACCCGGCAAAAATGATTCGTATCCTTCACCACGGCTTTGCGCGGAATCATATACAAATCGTACACCGGCGTATTGTACACAATTAGTTTCCCGAAGCGGTCATAGACTTCACCTCGAAAAGGGATCTGAATAATCTTGCGAATCGCGTTATTGTCGGCCGCCTTTTCATAGGTGTCATCGATCACCTGGAGGAAAAATAGTTTCCCAATGAATAAGGCCCCCACGATACTGAAGAACAAGAAGATGAGATTTCGCCGCTGAGTAAACAATTGAATTAGATTTTAATGACAAAAATACAGAATAATCTGGGCTTCTGCGAGTCCTATTTGGGAAGACTTTTAATGAGTGCTAAAAGGGCGAAAGCAATCGATCCTAAGGAGAATATAATCGTAAACCACGGTTTTTCTGTCAAAAAATAGACGTCTAAATACCGTCCTAAAAACACCCCCGCCACAATGGTGACAAGCATCTGAAAAGCGGCACCCAAGAATTTTTGATAAGAATTCATATTCGACTAAAATTATCCAATTTTCGGGAAGATAAATCGTAAATTTGAAAATTGTTTCTTTGAATCGTATGCAAAGGCTTCTCGTCTTATTATTTCTAGCCCTTAGCACTTGGTCTTGTTCTCAATACAGCAACAAGCCTATGGCTGTTGCCTTTCACAATGTGAATGCGAAGTACAATGCTATTTGGCAAGCTTCTCGATTAGATAAGGAATTGCAGCGAAAACAATTCTCCGAACGAAAAGAGAGTTATAATTCCACGCTACCCATTATTATTCCACTGGATTCAAGCTTTAAACAAAGCAACGAGAAAGATATTAAAGAATTAATTCGCAAGGCGTCTCTGGTTATCGATCGCCATCAAAATTCCCATTTTATTGTAGATGCTTACCTACTGATAGGTAAAGGTCGTTTGTATCAATACGATCTAAAGAATGCGATTGAAACCTATAAATATATTAATTCGCTTGAAATCAGACCGGAGGCTTTACTCGCCTTGTATGAAATCTATTTGCAGCAACGAGAATTTAGTGCCGCAGAAAAAATAGAAGAATTCATCAGCGAGAACCCTTTGAATGCGGTTCAGAGAAAGCAATTTTTATTATTAAAGGCCTATTCGTTTCAACTCTTAAATGAGCCCATCAAAGCCGTAGCTATTCTTCAAGAAGCATCAAAATACCTTAAAAAGGGAGATGAAAAAGCACGTATTTCGTTTATAATGGGTCAATTGTTTTCAGACAATAATCAACCCAGCTTAGCTTTGGAAAGCTTTAAAACTACCCTAAATAACAAACCAAGCTACGATTTGCAATTGCAGGCCAGCCTAGCTATTCATCAACTGGAAGGTAATATAACGGCCTTGGAGAACATGCTAAAAGATTCCAAGCATGAGGATAATCTATCCTTCATCTATGTGAAAATTGGGCAATTTTATTATGCCAAAAAAGATTTCAAAAAGGCAAAAGAGAACTGGGAAAAAGGAGGAGAAAACAATCCGAATAAAGGGGAACTCTATTTTCAATTAGGGGGTCTTTTTGCTAAGCAAATGAAAGACTACGATCTGGCTGCGCACTACTATGATAGTTCAGCTACCTACCTTGCTAGCAACCATCCCGATTATGCAAAAGCGCAAAAATTAAAAAAATCCTGGGGCACGTATTCCACGTTATCAAATCAAATCGCCTTGCAGGATTCCTTACTTCGAATTTCAAAACTGAGTCCAGCTGCCTTGCATTCACTATTTTTAAGTCAACAAAAAGACACGAGTACAAAGGTGACAAATGCGCCCGTCAAAATAATCCCTGTTTTCACCCGACGACCCTCTAGCACGGATCAGCAAAATTTTTACTTTAACAATGTGCAGGCTCGCATTCAGGGAAGTATCGAATTTAATAATCGCTGGGGAAATCGAACTTTAGAAGATTTTTGGAATCGTAAAAACAAGAACGTCAGCCTAAGCCTGTCGACTGAAGTAGATCGTTCAACTGAAAAATCGGTTACAAAGAATACTATTTCGAAAGATCAAGCGGAGGAAAATTGGTTAAAAGCTATTCCAACAAGTGCTGCAGACAAGGCAAAAGCTGCCAAAACAAAGGAAGAGTCTCTTTATAAATTAGGCAAACTGGCTCGACTAGAATTAGCCGAAAATGAATTAGCTAACGCTGCTTTGAAGCGGTTATTAGCAGAATTTCCTAGCACGGGCTATGAAACAGAGGCGCTTTACATTTTGTATTTAAGTAATGAAGGAGCCATAAAAGCCACTTATCGATCTACCTTGTTTGAACGATATCCAAGTTCTTATTTTAAAACCATGATACTCAAATTAGAAAATGGTTCCTTGTCAGAAAATAAAGAAATACAAGCTCAGAAAAAATACGAAGAGGCCTATGAACGTTTTAAAGAAAAAGAATTTAGCTCCTGCTTTGATAATTGTCTTTTGATTCAGCAAAACTATCCAGGTAGTAAATTGGAAGATAAAATCGTATTTTTAATGGCGTTATCAAAAGCGGGAATGCATGAAATAACAGAATGTAAGCGTCTATTGGAGGAGTTTATAATTTCCTTCCCTACAAGTCCCCTATTGAAGGAGGCAACGAAAATGCTAAAGGTGATTAACAAATGATGGAATTTAAGCAAGAAAATAAGGTGAATAAAATTGGTTTAGCCTACAAAATTTTTGGTGGTACCTTCCTATTTGCCATCCTATTTATCACCTCTGTAAATTATAATTTTCTTTGGTTGTTCGGGGGTATGCCTAGCCTTCAGGAGTTGGAAAATCCTAAAAGCCAAGAAGCCTCCCTCTTAATTTCAGAAGATGGAGAAGAAATAGGCAAGTACTTTCGGGAAAATAGGAATCCCGTTGAATTTGAAGAACTACCCCCCGTTGTTATCAATACCTTGATGGCCACAGAGGATGCTCGATTCGTCAACCACTCGGGTATTGATGTGCGTTCCATGGCGCGTGTATTGTTCTCTTTTGGTACATCTGGAGGAGGA
>JBIILT010000192.1:0-3763 GCA_044338355.1 Aquirufa sp. | reverse complement strand
GGGCATATCATGAACTATGGCGATGGTTATTACGGCGGGGTCTATTTAGGGGCTTGCTATACTTTGGCATTCATCATCAACGACATTAACAAGGTCGTTTCCGAGGCTTTGAAAACCATTCCAGCAAACAGCCAATACTACAAATGCATCGCTGATGTCATCAAATGGCACAAACAATACCCGAATGACTGGACTAAAACCTGGTTAGAGGTTCAAAACAAATGGGCAAACGACATCGGCTGCCCGGACGGCGTTTTCGCTCCGTTTAACATCGATGCGACCGTAAATTCCGCTTATGTAGTGATGGGATTATTGTATGGTAACGGGGATTTTGGCAAAACGATTGAAATATCTACTCGCTGCGGACAAGATGCCGACTGCAATCCATCTTCTGCTGGAGGAATTTTGGGAGCCATGATCGGCTATGATAAAATACCCACTTACTGGAAATTAGGTTTGAAAGAGGCGGAAGACATCGACTTCAAATACACGTCTACCTCCTTAAATGATGTTTACGAAATCGGGTTCAAGCACGCTTTGCAAAATATCCGCAATAACGGAGGATCTGTATCCGAAAATGCAGTATCCATCCCCTATTCAGCCCCTAAAGCCGTTGCTTTCGAGCAGAGTTTCGATCATTCTTTTCCCACAGAAAAGATCAACATCGGGAAAAACCTGACCGACGAATATGAATTCGATTTCGATGGAAATGGGTTTGTGGTTCGCGGAGAGACAGCGAAATGGGCGTCGCTTGATCCAAGTACTTTTGACCTAGAAGTATTTGTAGATGGAAAGTTATTCGAAAAAGTAAAACTGCCCGTGGCCTTTACTACACGACGACACGAGATCACTTGGAAGTATAAATTAGCGTCAGGAAAGCACCACGTAAAACTGAAAGTGTTGAACAAAGTGGAGGGTTATGACTGCAAGTTATTCGATGCGATTGTCTATGCTGAGAAGCCTTTATTGGTAACCAATGAAAGATTTTTTAGGTTAGGGAACTGATTTATTTCTTCATCAATTTCGCCTTAAAGAAATTCGCCGTCGCATTCATCACCTTTAGGCTATTCGAGTACTTCAACCAGTGGTGTGAATCATCTACGATGACCATGGTCTCCACCGGCACTTTGCGTTTTAACAAGCGATTGATGATGTCCACGCTTTGGTAATACGGAATATCGCGATCATCATCCGCGTGAATGAATAGCGTAGGGGATTTCCAGGTCGATACAGACGAAATAGGCGAGGATAGATACGATAGATCGGTTGCCCATTCACCGTCCGGTGCCCTATTTTGCTTCTCTACTTGAATGTCATTTGTCCAATCGTGCATGCCGTGAATATCCACTCCAGCGGCAAAAAGTTTCGAATCACGTGCTAAGCCTAGGGCCGTTAAATACCCACCGTAAGCTTCCCCGTACAACCCGATTTTCTTCGCATCCACAAAGGATTGCTTGCTTAGCCATTCTCCCGCCGCTTTCACATCCAGGTACTCATAAGCCCCTAAGTTCCCCGATAATTTAGGGAATTGGAATTCGTGTCCGTAACCTGTTCCAGAACGGTAGTTAATCGAAAGAACCACAAAGCCAGAATTGGCTAAAAACTGATTCATCGCATACATATCCGAATAATAGTTTAGATCATGCCAGCCTAGTAAATTCTGTTGCGTCGGCCCACCGTGTAAATAAACTATCGCCGGCTTTTTACCAGAGCCATTGCCGTTATCGTACAGCTGTCCGGATATCTGTAATCCATCCAGTGACTTGATTGTCACTTGCTTGGGTTCGATGAGTAAGTCTTCCGGAAAACCTGTGGTAACTAGATTTTCTGTCAGAGATTTTTGATTTCCAGTTTTAGGAGATATGACAACCTGTGGAAGCTTTTTAAATGAGGACTTGATGTAGGCGATATCACCATCTGTATTCAGTGAAACAGCCCCCCATTCATTACCTGAACCAATCGATAAGGACTGCATGTCTGCCTTATCAATCGAAACTTTACCTAGGTGCCGGTGATCTTTATCCACAGCCTCCGTTCCCATGTTGCCATCGAATAAGAAATAGCTTCCATCCACACTTAAACTCGCATGTTCCACCGCAAAGTTGCCAGGCGTTAACAGGGTAGGTGTGGTAGAGGTAGTCGTTCCAGCAGCCGTTGTGTTGATTGCGTATAAATGAGGCCAGCCATCGTGATAAGATAGGAAATTAAGGATTTGATCTTTAGGCCAAAAAAGTTTTACCTCTCCACCTGGATAAATAAGCGATCCTTTACTTGTTTTAGGAGCAGACCAAAGCGTCTTCGCACTATCCGCCTCCATATCAAACACTTGTATGCTCCAAAAGCTTTTCTTCTTACTAGTCAGCGAGTCAATCGATCCACCCAAGGCATTAGACCGAATAAAGGCTAATTGTTTGCCATTAGGAGACCATTTAGGATTCGTGTCTTTCGCAAAAGAAGGATCAATCCATTTAATCTGATCGGTTCCTAAAGTCAGCACCCCAATAAAAGAGCGCTCGTCTCTTTTAACTTCAAAAGCGATCTTCTCCCCATCTGGTGACCATTGTAATTTAGTCACTGATCCGCGCGTTTTAAAAAGTCGAATAGGCTCCTTTAAAAAACCATCCGTAGACGTCGTATCTAACTCAGCTAACCAAGGCTGACCATCCCGAATAAGCACCGCATCATCTTTTGCTGGAGAAATCACCGGCTCATCACCTTCGTATACCGTGGAAACGAGGCCTCCCGCGAAAGGGACTTGCCAAATCTTCACATTCTGAGGCACTAGCGCCCCGGAAGGATTCACGGGTCTTAATTCATCTACCTCCGCACTGTGATCTCCACCTCTAACAAATACCACCCAATTCCCACTATCTGATATCGAAACCGAAGTTATCTCCTGGCCATCATCTAAGGTGTAATTCGTGACCTTCCTGGCCTCGAAATCCGGGGCCTGCGCCACATAGACATTACGCACCCCTTTCTCATTAATAACCCAAGCTAGCTTATCACCCTTCTTCGATCGAACTAAATCCGATGGAAAAGGAAAAGACTTCACGGCGTCCAAAGTAAAGTTTTGAGCGAAGGCTGTGGTGGAGAACAGCAGCAGGAATAGGAGAGAGCGGGTCATAAAGTAAATATTTTGAATTCAATCGTTATTTAGGGGGACCAGGGACAATTTCACCATTAGTCCCAGCTACTGGCTTTTGTGTCGTTGAATAATAGCTATTACCAATAGAGTCATAAAACTGAATCTGACCTAATTGCGTTGCAGTTAAAGCTGACTTGATAAATATATAATTAGGATTCGATAAGGAGCCTGATAATATTCTTCCAAACTGGTTTAACCCTCCATTCACAACATTTTGTTTTTTACCATTTAAGGTCACAAAAACTGTGGATGTTCCGGACACCATGCCATAGGTATCTACCGCTGTAGTCGTACCAAGACCGTTATAGCCTACAATCGTTAATAAAGTGTTACTAGCATTTCCGGCAAATGTACCTGCACTTGCAAACGTAAGACTGTGCGTTGAATTTTGCATAGTAATGGTAGAGCTATTTGATAAAAACAAAGCCCCCATTGTTTCATTAAAACCTCCGTCGTTTAAATTACCTCCTGCAAAATATACCGCACTCGCATCCGGTATATTTGTACCAGTACCTAACTGCAACGTTCCAGCTGCTATGCTCGTCGTACCAGCATACGCATTCACTCCACTCAAATTCAATATACCGGCACCCGACTTTGTGAAATTCCTACCAC
>JBIILT010000190.1:0-3807 GCA_044338355.1 Aquirufa sp. | reverse complement strand
ATAAAAATTTGTTGCCGTTCTACGATAATCAACAGAACCTTTTAATAAAGCTTTAGACCAAAGTGATTGACTATAAACTTTTACTTCATTTTCTGAACGACTTGAAAAGGCGTTATCCGTGGGTCCAGAAGAATTGGCATCATGATTAATATATAATCCTCTTAATTCCTTTTCTGTTGGATTATACCCAAAGTGCCCATTTAACAAGGTATGGCCATAATTTCCAGCCCCTACTTTAATCGAATTTTTTGCTTTAGACCCAAAAGGGGATTTCAACTCCTCTCCTGTTCTAGGTCCAATTATTGACGTCTGAAAAGTGGGTAATTGAATGGAGGAAGGCTTAGTCAAGTCAAAACTAAAATCGACTTTTTTATCTTTACTGTAATCAGGAATTTCATTTAGTGCTTCAAAAGAACGACTCATGGTAGGTTGTACTTCTATTTTTCGCACTTTTTCCGAGACAAATTCTTCATTTTGAATAGTTCCCTCCTTTTTCTGTTGTCCATAACTAAGGATGGAAATCAGGCTAAGGGGTAAAACTAGAATGATTTTAGATGTAAATCTCATATACATTATTTTTGTAAAAAGTTTTTCATTAGGACCTTGGCCGCTTCAACACTTTCTTTGTCCTCGGAATTATCGATGATGGATTTTAGTGTAGCTTTCGCTTGAGCTACATTTTTCAATTCAATAAAGTTTTTCGCTAAATGTAAATAGGCCTGTCCTAAAGTAGCGTCTGAAACTTCTGCGAATTCATTTCTGAATTTATCTAAAATCATTTCGTTTGAGCTGGCGAAATTTCCTTTTAAGTTATTTAAATGAATGATGTCTAGATAGAGAATAGCTGCTTCCTCTAATCCATCTGGGGATTTGACAGCTAAAGAATGGTAATCATTGTAGGCGATTAAGGCAGAATCTATTTCATTTAATTTGATAAAGGACTGCAGTATTCGTTTGTTAGAGCGATTGATCACGGTTGAATCTACTCCTTTGTCTTTTAATAAGCGGTAATGAGCAATTGCCTCCCGGTAAGCAGCTGAATCAAATTCTATATCTGCCACTTTAGTTATCACCGAATTTAAAGAAGGATGAACATTTTGTTCAATGACTTTTTTGTAAAATTCGAAGGCTACAGCTTTATTATTCGAACGATTGGCTGCATCAGCAATTAAATAGGTTACTTCAGATATGCGTTCGTCTGCTGGGAAATGCGCGATGAAGGCTTTTAATGGTTCGATTGCTTTATTATATTTCTCGCCTAAATAAATACCTTTTGCTGCTTGGTATTCTAATTCCGTCTTCTCTTCCTCGTTTAGACTGCTATTTTGATACATGCTTAAATAGGAACTCATTTCTTCAGGACGTCCTACTTCATTTAATTCTTCTTGTAAACCGGCAACAGCATCTTTAGCAAAAGCCTCTTTTGAGAATTTCTCAATCACTTCTTTGTAGTCTGTTATAGCTTTTTCAGGTTGCTTTGAGTTAGAGTACGATTGTGCTCTTTTTAAGATTGATTCAGCGTAGTAAGGACTAGTGGGTTGATTGGTTATCAAATCTGTAAATCCAGCGATTGCATCAGCATATTTACCGGTACGGAAAGAAATCAAGTACTCTTGAAAACTGGCATCATCTCCTAATTTTGTATTAGGGAATAATTTTTTCAACGACTGAAATGTTGTTTTTGCTTCTGCATCGCGTTCTAAATAGACTAGCGTAATCCCTTTTTGATACATCGCATAATCCTTTTCCGTTTTCGCATTTTCAATTGCCTGGTTATAATAGGTTAATGCTTCCGTATAATTCTTAGCTACTAAATAGGTGTCAGCTAAACGAAGAATCGCATTTGCATTTGCCTTTCCGGTTGGATTCGCTTTTAATTGATCTACATAATTCTTGAAAAAGGTGTTAGCATTTGTGAAATCCTTTACAGAGAAATAGGCATAGGCGATTCCAATGCGGTTTCTTTGAAGGAAATCTGCTGAATTTTTCTTTGAAACCAAGGGTTTGTAGACCTGAATCGCGCCCTCAAAATCTTTCATTTGAGAAAGACATTCAGCCTTTCCGTAAGAGGACTCATCCGTTATCTTTTGGTTAGCTGCTTGAATGATCGCTTTATCAAAGTAGATAATAGCCTCTTTGTATTGTTCTTTATTGTAGGCCTTTATTCCCAGGTTATAAGTTAAGGTTTGAAAAGCCAATTTCATTTCATCAGACACGAGGATGCCTGACATCATGAGTTGAGTGGCAGGTTCTAGGCTTTGTAATTTTAAAAAAGCATCAGCTGCAAAACCTTGATAGGATGCCGTGAATGAGCTATTCGGATAGGATTTCGCAAATCGCTCAATTGCCTCAAGTCCTTGAATCCATAATCCTAAATCGATAGAAATGCTGATTGATTTGAATTCAGCTTCCTCTTTTTGTTCCAAATCAAAGTCTAGCTCACCGGCTTGGTTAAACGAACTAGCGGCATCTGATTTTTTACCTAATTTTAATTGAGCTAATCCTTGCAAGTAAAAGGCTTTTTGGCCTAATGAATCCTTTTTTAATAAACCTACGATGGAAGACATCGCTTCCTCGTATTTATCTAATGAATAAAGAGAAAAAGCCTTTTTATAGGTAGCCGTTTCATTTTTAGTATTTTTCAAATAGGTTTCATAACTCTTATCTGCCTTGGCAAACAAGCCTTTCTTAAATTGAATTTCCGCTACGATAAGTGCAATATCTGGGTGCGAACTAGCCAAAGGTTCGGCGTACTTTAATAACTCATCCCATTGTTTAGTTTGTTGATAACTCGAAATAATCCAAAATGGCAAGTCTTTACGGTATTTAGAATTTCCATTTGACTTTTTAAAATCGGTAATGGCATCGAGGTATCTTTTTTGTTGGTAATTAATTACACCCGCATAATAAGAAGCAGAAAAGGCATATTCCTCATCAGGATCCGATTTTACTTCATTAAAAATGGCTAAGGAATTAACATAATCCTTCGTCTCAAAATAGGCAACACCAAGTTTAAAACGTGCTTCTACATTTCCTAAAGAGGAATTCTCGAGATAACGAATAGCTTTAGCATAATTACCTAGGTCGTAATAATACATACCCATTTTTCTGAAAAGCAAATTACTTTGCGTGCTATTCGGGTGATTAAGGTTAAAATGATAACTTAAAACCTCTATTTCGGGTTGATTCAAATAAAGTGAGCACAATACTTGGTAATATTCTGCTAAAATCACCTCGTTATTGTTTGAATTTGATTGTCTGCTTAAAAAATTAGCGAACTCTTCACGGGCTGCCACGTAGTTTTGCGCATCAAAATATTCTTTTCCTTGACTAAAATGAATTTGGTTATTCTCAAAAGCCAGTGATTGCTGAGAAAATGACGAGAAATATAGGGATAAAAATAGGACGAGGCAGTAAAAGGATGATCTAAATACCATAGGTTTATTGTCAATATACAAGACTAAACAATAATACGATTTTTATGTCAAATAATTGTTTTGGAATTTAGAAATAGTTGGAAAAAAATAGCACATGTTAGACTATACGGCTGATTTTTATAATTTTACTAAAATCTATTTCACAACAAAAATAATTATGAATTTAAAACTACTATTATTCAGTGTTTTACTATCGTTTTGCACTTTAGCAGGACCTGTAAAGCACGAAATCAGCATGCCGGAACCCTTTTCACATTATTTTGAGGTAAAAACGACAGTAGATGTTAGCAAGGAAACGAATTTCATAGACCTTAAAATGGCTGCTTGGACTCCTGGCTCCTATTTAATCCGCGAATATGCAAAAAATGTA
>JBIILT010000189.1:0-3812 GCA_044338355.1 Aquirufa sp. | reverse complement strand
AAACTTAGAGCCATCAATGGATAAGATAGAAATACGCAGAGCGACTAAAGAAGATATTGGTTTGGTTCGTGATTTAGTGATGGAGTTAGCCATTTTTGAGAAGGCACCTGAAGAGGTAAGCTCGACAGTTGATGATTATGTGAGTGGAGGATTTTCAGATAATCCTTTATTTACAGCTAATCTTATTTATTTAAATGGAGAGTTAGGAGGTTTTTCTTTGTGGTACTACCGTTTCTCAACGTGGAAAGGAAGGCGCTTCTATTTAGAAGATTTGTACATCAAAGAGAGTTTCCGAGGCAAAGGCTTAGGAAAACGATTGATCATGGAAGCAATTGAAGAGGCAAAGCGCACAAAATGCACTGGTATGATGTGGCAGGTACTAGATTGGAATCAACCTGCTATTGATTTTTACAACACATTGGGTGTAAAAATTGATGCAGGTTGGCTAAATGTTCATTTAGATTTATAAAGATCCGCGATCAATAAAATAGAAATCATTCGATTCTCGACCTTTTTCGCGATGTATAATCATCTCCGCAGCTCGCTGTCCCATTTTTTTAAAGTCATTCGAAATGACGGAAATACCTTCTGCGATGATCTCTTTTAAAGGAGTATCATCATAGGAAATAATACCGATGTCCTTACCTACCTTCAACTTGTTCTTTGTTGTCCAATTTATCATCTTGATGAGGTCGTATTCCCTAAAGACGATATAAGCTTGGTGTATTTGCAATTCATAATCGTCATCTAAATCTGGAATGATATCAAATTCTAATTTGTTTTCTGTGCAGAATTGGGTAAAACCTTGAATGATGCCATCAGGTGTATATTGAAAGCTTTTTGAGCTTAATACTAAATTGATCTGCTGGTATTTTTTGACCTTATCTAGCGAGGCATTAAGTCCTTGGTGAATATTGGATTCAAAATTTTGGTAGAGAATCGAATAATCATCACTAAATTCCAGGATATCAATATCTAAGACTAATAATTTGTCTTTATGGACTTTTGATACGATTTTGGCAACACTTTTATTAAAATGGGGCAGGATGATGTAATGGTTGTATTTTCCCAAATTGTTCGTAATCAACTCTTCAAACAATTCGAAATTATGGTAATGGAAAAATAAGTTATGACTTACATCTTCTCCTAAATTTTGGATTATGCTCTCGTACAAAATCTCCTTATAGGGAGTTAATGCATCCATTAATAGGAATACACGCAAGGCATTTTTTGTATTTGTACTTGCTACATAGAATCCCTTGCCATGATGGGAACTTATTAATCCTTTTTCACGCAAATCATCATAGGCTTTCGTAACGGTCATACGTGCCATATTAAAATCATTGGCCACCTTATTTATAGACGGTAATTGTTTCCCGTGCTCTAATAAGCCGGAATTAATTCCATCAATAATACCATCAATCAATTGCTGGTATTTAGGTTTGCTACTCTTGGGATCAAAATATATCATAAGAGAACCATTAATGCATAATTACCTGTTTTTCAATATCTTCTAAATTAGCTCCTTTTGTCTCCGGCATCATAAAGGCAACATAAGCTAATTGAGCGACCATCATTACGGCGAAAAAGCCGAAAATAAGGGTACCTCCATAACTTTCTGTAAATAAAGGAAAGAAATTAGCTACCAAAGCAGCAAACGCCCAGTGTGTCAAGGATCCCCAGGCCATTCCAGAGGCACGCACAGAATTAGGGAATATCTCCGAGATGAACACCCATATTACCGATCCTTGTCCTATGGCATGAGACGCTATGAAAGCAAATATGTAAATCGGAACAAACGTATAGGATTCGGTATAAAAGGCGTGAGCAATTAAACTAAGCGTAATAATATATCCAATGGAACCAATAAACATTAAAATTCGTCGACCCACACGGTCAATTAGATACCATCCTAATAATGTAAATAACAAGTTTGCAATACCAATTCCAGCCGTAGAAAGTAAAGCACTCTCAGTACCTAAACCAGTTAACTCGTAGATTCTTGGTGCATAATATATAATTGCGTTTATTCCTGACATTTGGTTAAAAAAGGCAAACAGAAAAGCCAATGTTAAAGGCCAAACAAACTTACCTGAGAACAAGCGTTCCTTTTCGGTACTTTGTTTTGCATTGTTTTGAATACGCTGAATCGTTTCCTCGGGGTTAGGATCCGCTAATTCTAATACCTTTCTCGCACCAGCTAAATCTTTCCGCTTTAATAATAAAAACAAGGGAGTTTCCGGAGTTAATAAAATTAAAATAGAAAATAAGAGAGAAGGGAGTGAAACCACTCCTAACATTATCCGCCAATCATTTTCCATTCCTTGTATAAAGTAATTAGAAACGTAGGCAATTAAAATACCTAATACAATGTTTAATTGGAATGAAATCACCAATTTTCCTCGGTGCTTCGCGGGTGCAATTTCTGATATGTAAATAGGGGCCACCACAGATGAAGCACCTATTCCTAGTCCACCCAAAAAGCGAAACAACATAAATAAATTAACATCAGGTGCAATAGCCGCTCCTATGGAGGAGATAAAGAAACTTAATCCTATCCAGAATAAGGTTTTCTTACGTCCAAATAAATCGGCAGGAATTCCTCCTAACGCTGCACCTATCACAGTACCATAAAGAGCTGCTGCAATGGCTAAACCGTGAGTGAAAGAATCTAGCTTCCATAATTGTTGAATGGCGAGTTCTGCTCCGGAAATAACAGCAACGTCCATTCCAAATAGAAGTCCACCTAAACCTACGGTAATGGACCAAAAAATAACATGTTTATTCATAGTAGTCGTTGTTTCAGATAGAATTTATAAATTTTTGTGGAATTATAAGTGTAAATAGAGACATTTCTGCAATCTATCTAAAGATTCGATGATCATTTAGTTGTGGCCCATGTTTTGGAAATAAAGGCAGCTAACAAGCCTAAAATAACAATCAAATACAAAGCTTTATCCAATCCAATGAATTCTGATAAATAACCAATGAGTACAGGGCCTAATAAAAAGCCTATATAAGCAATTGTTGATACGCCTGCAATCGCAATCGAGGGCATAATTTCCTTCTGATTTCCAGCCTGTGAATAGATTAAGGGTACCATAGTAGAAATACCAAGACCTGTTAAAAAACAGCCTGCAATTTTCAGGTAAATAGAGGGGAAAAGGAGTGTTAGTAACATTCCGAGGCTTAATACTATTCCGTTTAAAATAAGAATTGTAGCTATTTTGTATTTCATAGATAGGGTGTCTCCGAGAAAACGTCCTACTACCATTGCAGCGGCAAAGAAGGAAAATCCAATAGTTATAGGAAAAGGGGAGTTAGGGCTATATTCTTTGAAATACAAAGAGATCCAATCTGCCATGGCTCCTTCGCATAACATACCACAAAAAGCAATAAATGATAAGGTGATTAAATAGGGCCCTAAATTAAAAATAGAGGAGGTAGGTTTACTTTCATCTTGTACAGGCTTATCCATTAAAAGATTAGGGAAACTGAAAGGGATTATAAGTATATTCATTAAAGCTATTAAGCTAAAATGCTCTTCAATTGTAAATTTTTCATTTTCCAAAATCCCTCCTAAAAAGGCACCTGCCATTAAACCAATAGAAAATATGGCATGAAAGGAGGACATGATGATCTTGTTCATTTTTGCTTCTAAACTCACCACCTGTGTATTCATGGCAATATTCATTATATCACCTGCCATTCCAAAGAAGAATAGACCTAAAAATAGGGTTAATGCAGAACTTAAAAAGCCCAAACTTGGTAGAACTACTACATACATAACCACTGCCATTAGGGTTATCCAT
>JBIILT010000188.1:0-3823 GCA_044338355.1 Aquirufa sp. | reverse complement strand
AGCAAAAGGAAATCAAGGCGAATGCAACGAAAACAGTCATTAAAGAAATACGTTTCGGTCCTAATACGGATGAACACGATTTCAATTTCAAGTTAAAACACGCAGTCAATTTCTTGAAAGAAGGAGCTAAAGTGAAAGCTTATGTTCACTTTGTGGGAAGAACGATTGTATTTAAAGAGCGTGGTGAGATGTTATTATTGAACTTCGCTAAAGGTTTAGAGGACATAGGTAAACCTGACGATATGCCTAAATTAGAGGGTAAGCGTATGAGTATCATCTTCTCCCCTAAGGCTATCAAGAAATAATTTTCAATTGATGGTGGATTTTAAGGGTAATTTTCATTACTTTTGCATTCCAAATTTCAAAATTTAATTTTTACATAATTATCATACAATGCCAAAAATTAAAACTAACTCTGGAGCGAAAAAGCGTTTCAAAGTAACAGGAACTGGTAAGATTAAGCGTAAACACGCATTTCATAGCCATATCCTAACAAAGAAAACGACTAAGCAAAAGCGTAATTTAGTTCACGCTACCTTAGTTCACCCTACTGATATGGACCGCGTTAAATTAATGTTAGGTCTTTAATTAGTATTTTAGTTATTGTTAAACCAGAAAGAAGGCTTAAACAAGTAATCGAGAGATTCGCCTCATTTCAAAAAACAAAAAAATTATGCCAAGAAGTGTCAATCACGTAGCCTCAAGAGCTAGAAGAAAGAAAATCCTTAAGTTAGCAAAAGGATTCTACGGTCGCGGAAAAAATGTCTGGACAGTAGCAAAAAACAAAGTTGAGAAAGGTTTGCAATATGCTTACCGTGACCGTAAAGTTAAGAAAAGAGATTTTCGTGGTTTATGGATATTACGTATCAATGCAGCAGCTCGTCAAGAAGGTCTTTCTTACTCAGCGTTCATGGGTAAATACAATAAATCTGGAATGACTTTAAATCGTAAAGTTTTAGCTGACTTAGCGATGAATCACCCAGAAGCATTTAAAGCAGTTTTGAAGAACTTGAAGTAATTCATGTTTCTACATAAAGAAGGCCCCGAATTTTTCGGGGCTTTTTTTTTATGCCTATATTTGTCTAATGATGAATCAGCCGATTTACCTTGATTACGCAGCTACGACTCCGGTTCACCCGGAGGTGTTATCGGCTATGCTCCCCTATTTTACGGAGGTTTTTGGGAATGCAGGTTCATCCGCTCATTTATATGGCTGGAGAGCCGCAGAAGCGGTAGATCAATCACGCGCAACACTAGCCACTTATTTTCAGGTCAAACCATCAGAAGTTATTTTTACCTCCGGAGCTACTGAATCAATCAATTTAGCGATACGTGGTTTTCTGCATGGGAAGCCGAAAGCTCACCTAATTACAAGTCTTTTAGAACACAAAGCCGTGCTAGAGGTCTTTCACGCTTTGGAGGATGAAGGTTGGTCGGTATCATATCTATTGCAAGATTCAGATTTAAAAAATGCCATTCGTCCAGATACTGTGTTAGTTTCACTGATGCTGGTGAATAATGAATTGGGAACGATTCTTGATTCTGAATTAGTATTGCGATTATGCGAAGAGCGCGGTATTTGCTTCCATTCAGATGCTACTCAGGCAATTGGGAAAATATCTTTGAGTACTTTACCACATTTGATAAGTTTCAGTGGTCATAAGATTTATGGACCTAAGGGCATAGGAGCATTAATTGCCCGAGTTCCATTGCAGCCGATTCAATATGGTGGTGGTCAAGAACGAGGTTTGCGCCCAGGTACTTTGCCTGTTCCTTTGATTGTGGGTTTGTCTAAAGCTGTTCAAATGATTCCTGTGTTGCTTTCTAAAGCTTCTTTTTACCAAGATGCCAAAGAACGATTAGCTGCCACTCTCCCTTTCATAAACTCCCCTATAAACTCGGTTCCTTCCATTCTTAATTTCACATTGAAAGGGGCTGATTGGGAACGGATGTTTCAAGTATTAAATGACTTAGCTTTTTCAAATGGTTCAGCTTGTAATGCAAAGACTGAATTGCCTTCTCACGTGTTGAAAGCCATTGGACATTCGGATGAAGATGCGTTAGCGAGTGGTCGATTTAGCTTGGGTTATTTCACAACGGAAGAGGAAATCGACCGGATATGTGAAATACTTTCCACTAATTTACCCAAACTCCTATGAAAGAGCTATATACTGTCATTCAGCAAGTAAAGGATTTGCAAAAAGCTGGGTTGAAATTTGTATTAGCGACCGTTGTTCGCGTTGAAGGCAGTGCATACCGTCGTCCAGGCGCTCGAATGTTGATCGCGGAAGATGGTAACTGGTGGGGAGGAATTTCCGGTGGTTGTTTAGAAGGTGATATTTTGAAAAAAGCTCAGCTGGCCTTGTTTTCACAATCTTATAAAACGATTACGTATGATACTCGTGAGGAAGACCCATTTGCCTTGGGCATTGGATTAGGTTGTCAAGGAGTGATTGAAATACATATCAATCCTTTTCAAGTTCAGATAAATGCGTTAGTTGAAGCTTTAGAGAGTCATTTATCCGGAAATGAAGCGCACACACTGAGGATGCATTTTTCGTCTAATTTTCAAGTTGAATTAGCGAATGCGTCAGTCTCACACGGAAGTGAATGGTCGGATGATATCTTTACTGAGTATTTATGTGCACCCATGACGGTTTGGGTATATGGGAATCAATTTGATGCGCAGGGATTTATCCAGCAAGCGAGTGGCTTAGCATGGCGAGTGAATTGGATTGGAAATTTAGTCAAAATGTCATCGAATTTATCGGTGCGAGGGCGCTATGGTTATGATGATCTTTGGCCTATTCAATCCTCTGATTTTATCGTGATGATGACGCATGATTTAGAAAAGGATGTGAAGATCTTGGAAAAATTACTGGCCTCTCCCATTAAGCCAGCTTACGTAGGAATTTTAGGCCCGAAAAAAAGATTTGAAAAGCTTCAAAACCATTTCAAGGAAGACTTAGTTACATTATTATCTATATCAAATCCAATTGGTCTTGATATTGGCGCTGAGGGACCAGATGAGATAGCTATCTCCATAATTTCAGAAATATTATCAATCAAAAATAACAGAAATGGGCATCGTCTGCGTTTACGAGATGGCGCCATTCACGAATAACATGAGTAATCAGATCAACCGCCTTAAAGAACAAATTGCCCCATTACGTGATGCTTTAGTTCATCATCCCATTAATTCTTTTATCCAAAGTACGAGTGAGTTAGAAGTATTTATGAAGCACCACGTCTTTGCGGTTTGGGACTTTATGTCCTTAGTAAAGAAGTTGCAACAGGAATTTACTTGTGTCGAAGTTCCTTGGAATCCAAAAGGTCCCGCGGAGGTTCGGTATTTAATCAATGAGATTGTGTTAGGAGAAGAGTCCGATGTGGATCAATACGGGGTATACATCAGTCATTTTGAGCTTTATCAACGCGCTATGGAGGAATTATCTTTTATGCCCTCCCCATTTCTGCATGAATTAAGATCCTATGCGAATTTGGATGAATTATTACTAGCTATCCCTAAAGCCACTATTCCAGAGTCTGTTAAGGCTTTCTTAACGTTCACTTTTTCTGCGGTTCAAAACAGAAGCATTGAAGAGATTGCAGCCATTTTTACTTTTGGAAGAGAAGATATTATTCCTGAGATGTTCCAAGTCATTGTGGATCAATTGAAGGTTGATTCTCCTGATAAAGTAGAGACTTTAGTCTATTATTTAGAACGCCACATCGAAGTAGATGGTGGTCATCATAGCGAATTAGCTTATAAAATGATGGAACATTTATGCGGTGAAGATGAAACTAAGTGGCAGAAGGCTAC
>JBIILT010000187.1:0-3829 GCA_044338355.1 Aquirufa sp. | reverse complement strand
ATCACTAAAGCCGTACTCAATCCAATTCCAGATACAGATATCAAATCAAGAAATAATAATTTCTCATCCATAGAATGAAACCCAACTAAGGTATGAGAATCTTCTTTGACCTGCAAATGGGTATAAAGCTTACAAAGCTCTACTCCATCAGCTAATGCTGCATAGGTCTGTAAGGATATTTTAACCTCATAACCTACTCCATTCACATCGATAATCACATGCGCGCGATCTTTGTGAGCTAATTTTCCTTTCAAATAAGCTATCATAATTACCTACGTTTACGACGTTTTTTAGATTTGGTTTTTTTCTTTTTCGTGACCTTTTTCTTGGTTGAGGACGGTTTTTTCCACTTTTGAGAGGATTTTACTTTTACTAGCTTAAAATAAACCAGTATTTGCCCCTTTCTTAATTTAGAACCTTTGATTCTATTTATTCGCTTTAGCTCAGAAATACTGAGTCCTAACTTACTTGCTACCCTAGAGAGCGTTTCCCCACTCCTAACTTTATACGTATATCTTCTTGCCACAGGAGATGGTTCTTTTACTGTCTGGGAAGTGTCTATTTCTAACAAATCAGGTGCTGTCAAATCTACCCTGGCTGAATCTAAAATTTGAGATCTATTCTTTTCGAAATAGGAAAAACGACTTCTAGGTATATGTATTTTAACCTGTTGCGCATTTTTAGGTAAAAAATGCGTTATAATGTGTGGGTTCAGACGCTTAAGGGTATCTAGAGAAAACCCTGTCAATCGTGATAAGGTAGATAAATTTAAATAACCACTGACTAAAATACTATCCTTGGGAATATCAATTACCCAGTTCTCTGGCTGAATAGAATGATCCCAATGGTAATTCATCATATAGGTCATCGCAATAAACTGCGGTACGTAAGCTTTTGTCTGCGCTGGAAGGCAAGCATAAATCCCCCAAAAATCATTCGAACCGCCACAGCGACGCATCGCTCTTTTCACGTTAGAAGGTCCGGTATTGTATGCCGCTAAAGCAAGATGCCAATCACCAAATGTTTTATATAATCGCTTTAAATACTGGCAAGCAGCATCTGTCGCTCTTTCTGCATCGAATCGTTCGTCAATATACTGATCCACCCGCATCCCAAAATCTCCTCTAGCAGTATAGGGCATAAATTGCCATAATCCACCTGCTCCTTTATTTGAAATGGCCTTATTTTCTAAACCAGACTCAATCAATGACAAATATTTCAATTCATCCGGCAAGCCATATTTCTTTAAATACTTCTCATATATTGGGAAATAAATATCCTTGCGCTCTAACATTCGCTGCGTGAAACTTGCCTTACGAAAGGCAAAAATCTCTACAAACTGATGCGTAATAATATTATAGTGTAACGGGATCTCATTATCTAGCTTTTTTAACCGTTCTTGAATTAATCCTGGGTCAATACTAAAAGCTGGAGGACCGCCCTGCTCCACTTTAGCTAACGAATCAATTTGCTTAAAATCATAGGCAGGTTGATATGCCCCAGTGATTTGTCCAAAGGAAACAGAGGAAATAAATAAACAAGAAAGCAGAACAAATCTATTCCAAATCATCGCTTAATAACTCGCCTACATTTAACATTTTATCCTCTTGAAAAGGATTGGTCATCAATTGAAAACCCATAGGTAATCCTGTGGAATCCTTACCCATTGGTATCGATAAACCAGGAATCCCAGTGACGTTAGCTTGTACTGTAAATAAATCTCCTAGATACATTTGAATCGGATCGAGGGTCTTTTCTCCTAGGCGATAGGCAGTCGAAGAGGTCGTAGGAGAAATGATAAAATCATACTCAGCTAAAATAGCGAGCGTTTTGTCTTGAATCAATCGACGTACTTTTTGAGCTTTCGTATAATAGGCATCATAATAATCCGCACTTAAAACAAAAGTTCCTAACATAATACGACGTTGTACTTCTTCTCCAAAACCTTCTTGACGCGTACGCTTGTAAAGCTGCATTAAATCAATAGGGTCAGCTGTTCGATGTCCAAACTTAACTCCATCAAATCGAGCTAAATTAGAACTTGATTCAGCCGTAGTCAACACATAATAAGTGGGTAATAACTGATCAATGTAAGGAAATTCAACCCCTTCTACGGTATATCCAAGAGCCTTTAATTTATCCACCTGCTCTTCAAATGCCACTTTAATCTCCGGTTGAAGACTAGGATGTTCCACTACTTCCTTGATATAAGCGATACGCTTATTATCTTTCTGAACAGCAGGAATAGTTGAACTCAATGTACTATCCTGACCATCATCTCCTTTAATGATATCTAATACTAAACGGGCATCCGAAACATAGTTTGAAATCGGTCCAATTGTATCAAAAGAGGACGCATAGGCGATTAATCCCCAGCGAGAGACTAAACCATAGGTAGGTTTTAATCCAACTACACCACAAAATGCTGCAGGCATACGAATGGATCCACCCGTATCTGTAGCTAAGGAAATTTGGCACATTCCTGCTTGCACCGCTACCGCGGAACCACCAGAACTACCTCCCGCTACATAGGCTGGATTCGCGAAATTCAGAACTGGACCATACGCCGAATTTTCATTTGTGCTACCCATTCCAAACTCATCGCAATTTTGACGCCCGATGATAATCGCATCTTCATCCAACAAACGCTGAACTGCCGTAGCGGAAAAAGTTGATTTGAAAGAATCCAATATTTTACTTCCAGCATACGAATGATGCCCTTTATAACAGAGTATATCTTTAATACCTATGACTAAACCCGCTAATTTTCCTGCAGTTCCAGCTTTAATTTTAGCATCAACATGCTCAGCTTGAGTCATCGCTTCCTCTTCATACACCTCCAAAAAAGCATTCAAAGCTTTATTATGTGTATGAATTTGATCTAAATGACTCACGACTATAGAAGAAACAGAAAGCTCGCCCGCTAACAATTTCTCCCTCTTCTTCGCATAGGGTTGACTCGTATAACTCATTAAAAGTAGGAATCTATATAAACACAAAAGCATAGTTGAATTTCTTCAACTATGCAGATATAGGGAATCAGAGTGACTTATTCTTTCGTATCGTCTAACTCTTTATTGATTTGATCTTTCACATCATTCTTCGCATTTTGAAACTCGCGAATACCTTTTCCTAGGCCTTTCATTAATTCTGGTAGTTTCTTGCCTCCAAAAAACAATAAAATCAATAACCCAATCAGTAACATTTCGCCACCACCTAGGCTATTAAAAAATAATAATATGCTTGCAGTCATCATATCGTGTTTTGTCTAAATTTTCGTAAATATATTTAAAAAAGGTTAATTATTCGTCTATTTAAAGATGTTTTTCAAACTCATCTAGCTCATCTTTGATCGCCTTCCCTACCCAAACTACAATGGCTAAATCATCTGCAAATCCGACTAAAGGCAAAAAGTCAGGGATAAAGTCAAAGGGCATCACAAAATAGAGTAAAGCGGCTGTGATTTTTATTAACGTTTTAACAGGTAGCTTAGTATATGAACCTTGGACATAGGCCTTAATAAGTTCACTAAAAAGGATAATGTAGCGATTCAATAATTTTACAACCGTTAGATCGCTGGAAGCGGCAGTTTCTTGCACCTTTCTCAATGCTCCTTTGATCAGAGATAATAAGCCTACTTGGTTTTGAGAAAAGAGCATTTCACTCTTATTCATTGCTTCTTTAAAAAAATGGGAGTCGACAATTCGCTTTACCCAAGTCCCAGATTGTGACATAATAATTTCGATTAATGCTTAAATATAATGAAATCATTTAAGGATTTGTCGTATTTTTGTATCGTTTTTTGAATCATACTTACCAAAAATTATAA
>JBIILT010000186.1:0-3855 GCA_044338355.1 Aquirufa sp. | reverse complement strand
TGAGGAACATACCCGGGCTATGGTGGCTAAAGTGGTGGAACTATATGGCCGTATCGACTTATTAATCAATAATGCCGGTATTTCCATGCGATCGATGTTTGAGACAGTTGATCTTTCAGTTCTCAAACAAGTGATGGATATTAACTTCTGGGGAACTGTCTATGCCACCCATGCCGCATTACCCCATATCAAGGACGTAAAAGGAGGGATTATTGGTATTTCTTCTATCGCAGGGTACCGTGGATTGCCCGTAAGAACAGGTTATTCTGCTTCTAAATTCGCGATGAATGGCTTCCTAGAAGCGCTGAGAACAGAATTATTAGAAACGGGTGTTCACGTCTTAATCGCTTGCCCTGGATTCACCGCCTCTAATATCAGAGCAGCGTCCTTAAATAGTGAAGGTAAAGTCACAGGGGACTCGATGCGAGATGAAGGCAAAATGATGTCTGCGGAGGAAGTGGCAACAAGAATTGCAGACGCCTATGAAGTAAAAAAGAAAACATTGGTATTGACATTTCAAGGTAAATTGACTGTTTTCCTAAACAAGTGGATGAATGGATTTTTGGACAAAATGGTCTACAATACCCTAAAAAAGGAGAAAGACAGCCCTTTAAAATGAAGCTCCCTTCCGCTAAAAGCAAAAGGGAGCCGAAACCCAATTAAATACCACTCTAAACTCTTATTTTGATTCGTATTTTTGCTGAACCGTTAGCAAAAATTTGTTGTATTCTGCTTTTTTAAATTCAAAGTAGCCAAGAGCTAAGTCGAATTCATCAATTAGCTGCTGAAAATACTTCCGCTCAAAAACTAAGAACTGCGCATAACTAGAAGTCATGGCTGAATAAATATGCTTTTTCGACTCAATAGCCTCTTCTATTCCTATAAAAACACCTTTCTTATCAATAGTAACAAATCCAACCTTACTTTCTAATAGTAAACTTCCCTCTTGTAGGTAAAAAACGAATTCTGCCTTTTGGCCTTGACGAAACAAATATTCATCAGGTAAATAGCGGAGTTCGATCCCGCTAGCCAACACTTTCCGTTCTGTATCTGAAAAATTTTTCATTGTCTTAAATAACAATGCGAAAGTACGGGTCTATTCCTGCCTAAATACTGATTTAAATCAGTTTTCAAGTTGGTATTTGTCACAAAATAACCGTTAAATAAATAAGAAATTTGTGGCATTATCGAATCTATATGTACTCAGAAATCCTAGAAGAGCCTATTATTGCACAAGGTCAACTCTGTTATCATTGTGGAGATATTTGCAGTGAAAATCCAATAGAGAAGCACGATAAAACATTTTGTTGCCGAGGTTGCGAACAAGTATACGAGTTACTAAATGATAATCAGCTCTCAGCTTATTATGAATGTGATATTAATCCCGGCATTTCTCCTACAGAAATGAATTTTGACTTTCTAGATAATGCGGCATTTCGTGATCGATTGATTACTTTTTCCAATACAGCATTTTCCAAAGTGATTTTTCATTTACCCGCCATTCACTGCCGTTCTTGCCTGTATCTATTAGAGAATTTGCAAAAACTGAATCCTCAGATCATTAAAACTGGTTTGAATTTTGGTAAGAAGGATTTAACCGTTTGGTTCAAAGAAGATCAACTAAGTTTAGGTGCGCTTGCGAGCCTGATTGCTAGTTTAGGCTACGAACCCCATATTTCGAATGTAGATGAAATAACGCAAAATAATAGCCAGAAACACCTTTTTCTTCAATTAGGCATCGCCGGATTTTGTGCCGGAAATGCCATGTTGTTCAGCTTCCCAGAATACCTAGGAATCGAAGATAGCTCACTACAACAGTTATTTGGCTACTTGAATTTAGCCTTGGGAAGTTTGGCCGTTTTTTATTCCGGTTCAGACTATTTCCGGAATGTATTTGCGCATTTAAAATTGCGCAAAATGACGATTGAACTGCCCATCTTACTAGGTATTTTAGTAGGATATGGCCGTAGTGTCTATGAAATCATATCGCACACAGGTGCAGGCTATATTGATTCCGTTTCTGGTTTAATTTTCTTCTTGTTGATAGGGAAGTGGTTCCAACAAAAATCATTTGATTTTCTTTCTTTTGAACGTAATTACAAGGCCTATTTTCCGCTAGTAGTAAACAAAATCGTGAGCAGCAAAGAAGTAACTGCTCCATTAGAGGAGGTCAAAATAGGGGATAGACTACTTATCCGAAATCAAGAAATCATCCCTGCTGATGCCTATATGCTAAAAGGTAAAAGTGAGATGGATTATAGTTTTGTCACGGGAGAGAGTGAATTAATTGCCATAGAAGCTGGACAGTCAATATACGCAGGAGGAAAACACCGCGGTGAAGCCATCGAAATACAAATCAGTAAAGAACTTAACCAGAGTCATTTAACGCAACTTTGGGAGCAGCAAGCCTTTAAAGATCCGAACCATAAATCCGAAAACTGGGAGAATTTTGCGAACCAAGTCGGCTTCTATTTTACGATCATTCTAATAAGTTTAGCGATTATAACAGGAATTTATTGGTCAATGGTAGACCCAAACCGTTGGGCAAATGCAGTCGTGAGTATCCTGGTCATCGCTTGTCCTTGTGCTTTGGCCGTATCGTATCCCTTTGCTTTAGGACACGGCATTCGTTGGCTGGCTAAAAACCACTTCTTCATAAAGAACATTCAGGCTTTTGAACGGATGGCACAAGTAGATACACTCGTGTTCGATAAAACTGGAACGCTGACGTTACAAAGTAAAGAAGAACCAAGCATCCATTTTAATCGCGAATTAAATGATAAAGAATGGAGTGCGCTGTATTCGCTCGTTTATCAATCTACTCATCCTTTAGCAAAACAAGCTAAAAAGTTCTTAAACCGTCATTCAATCATTCCTTTACAGCAATTCAAGGAGGTGACAGGGAAAGGTTTAGAAGCGTATTTTGGAGAAATTTTAGTCCAAATAGGCAGTGCCAAATTCACGCAAAATCACGCAAAAACTCCAAAAGGACTTATCTCTTCTGAAACGCGCTTATATATTTCAATTAACCGGGAACCAATTGGTTTTATAGAGTTCCCATGGAAAAATAGGCCTGGTGTGGAGGGATTGCTACATCAACTCAGACATAAATATGAGATTCATTTGATTTCAGGGGATAAAAAAGAGCACGCAACGCATCTTTTGGATTGGTTTCAGGATAAAGATCTAGTGAAATTCGAATGCAGTCCTTTAGAGAAAATGGAATACATCCAAAAGCTACAAAAACAAGGCAAAATCGTCGCCATGATAGGGGATGGTTTAAATGATGCCGGTGCTTTAAAACAGGCACAAGTAGGCATAGCTGTTTCCGATGATCATTTGCATTTTACACCATCGTCTGATGCGATATTGAAGGGATCAGAATTACCACAATTGGGGAGTTATTTACAGTATACCCAATTTGGGCTTAAACTCATCAAAGCTAGTTTTCTACTTTCACTCGTCTATAATGGATTCGGATTAAGCTATGCGATTCAGGGCAATTTATACCCACTAATTGCCGCCATCTTAATGCCTATTAATTCCATCAGTATGCTAATCATTGCGAACGTGGGGATGAATTGGAGGGGTCAAAAACTAACTCGTCAAAAAATCAGATTTTAAGCTGACGAATGTCAGGTTTTCATTGAACCTATTCTTCGAAATTGCAACAAATAAAAAGACCTAGCCATGGAAATAATGTACCTGATGATCGGATTGAGTCTTATTATGGCGATTGGATTCCTGATTGCTTTTGTTTGGTCTATTAGAACGGGACAGCAGGATGATTTAATCACTCCGGCCATGCGCATTTTACACGAAGACGAAAAAACAAAAATTCTATGAGCACAAATA
>JBIILT010000185.1:0-3862 GCA_044338355.1 Aquirufa sp. | reverse complement strand
CGGTATCCATCACGCGGTGCTGGCGTTAGGTTTAAAATCACAATCACTTGTTGCTTAGCCGTTTCTCCTTTTCGTATGTAAGCAATCACAGAATTATTCTGGTCGTTCGATTCGATCCATTCAAAACCTTCATTATCAAATTGTTTGCTATAGAAAGCTGGTTCTGATCGGTAAAGCTGATTTAAAGCCTTCACCGTTTCTTGAATTCCTTTATGGGAGTGGTGTTCTGTAAGGTGCCAGTCGAGGCTCTGGGTGTGGTTCCATTCTTCTCTTTGGCCAAATTCCCCACCCATAAATAACAAATGTGAGCCAGGATGCGTGAATTGTTCTGTTAAAAGGAGGCGTAAATTGGCGAATTTCTGCCAATCATCGCCGGGCATTTTATTCAGAAGGGAACCTTTACCATATACGACTTCGTCGTGGGAAAGAGGGAGGCAGAAATTCTCTGTAAAGGCATAGATCAAAGAGAAAGTCAGCTCATTGAGGTGATGCTGGCGGTAAATCGGGTCTTTTTGGAAGAAACGAAGGGTGTCATTCATCCAGCCCATCATCCATTTTTGGCCAAAACCTAAACCTCCCATAAATACGGGTTTAGTCACCCCTGAGAAGCTAGTAGACTCTTCCGCAATCATCTGGATATGGGGAAACTCTGCATATATGTGGCTATTCAAATCTTGTAAGAATGATATTACCTCAAGATTATGGTTGCCTCCGAATTGATTAGGCTCCCATTCCCCATCATTTCTCGAATAATCTAAATACAACATGGAAGCCACCGCATCCACGCGTAGACCGTCTATATGGTAGCGATCGCACCAGAAAAAAGCGTTTGATAGTAAGAAGGAGCGAACCTCGTTCTTACCATAATCGAAGATATAGGACTTCCAATCTGGGTGATAACCACGTTTAGGGTCTGGATGCTCATAAGCGCTACCGCCATCAAAGTTGAATAAACCATGTGCGTCACCCGGGAAGTGGGAGGGAACCCAGTCTAAAATTACCCCAATTTCAGCCTGATGAAAGGCTTCCACTAAACGCATAAATCCTTGTGGATCACCAAAACGTGCCGTAGGGGCGAAATATCCAGTGATTTGATATCCCCAAGATGGATCATAAGGATATTCCATGATGGGCATGAATTCCACGTGCGTAAAGCCCATTTCCTTCACATAATCCACTAATTTTAGGGCTAAATCAGCATAACTCAGGTAGTCATTTTCCAGCGTTTTCATCCAAGAGGCTAAATGTACCTCATAGATGGACATAGGAGCATTTAAAGCGTTTTTAGCGCCTCTAATCTCCTGCCATTTCGTGTCTTTCCATTCTTTGTACGTATTCCAAACAATACTGGCAGTCTTAGGTGGCGCCTCACAATACAAGCCCATCGGGTCTAGTTTCTCCAGATATTCCCCACTTGCCGAATAAATGCCATATTTATAGGTCTCACCCGTTCTAACACCAGGAATGAAACCTTCCCAAATACCAGATGAGTCCCAGCGAGGAAATAAAGGATGCGAATACCGATCCCAAACATTAAAATTACCAGTGACATAAACATTTTTTGCCTTGGGTGCCCATACAGCAAAGAAGGTTCCCACTTCACCTTCCTGCTCGATTTCGAAGGCCCCTAATTTCTCATAAAGTCTTGTATGTTTGCCATTTAAGAATAAGGCAACGTCAAAATCAGTCAGTCTAGAATAGGGTTGTACGTTCGCCATGAGGGGTTCTGCTTCAATGTTTAGGCTAAAATAGCGAAAATAAATCAGAAAATAATTAGTCTTTTTTGGCAGGTAGTTTTGAATATAAAAGGGAAAACCATACCTTTGTGCCACCAAAATAAATAATGGTCCGTTCGTCTAGGGGTTAGGACACGTCCCTTTCACGGATGAAACACGGGTTCGATTCCCGTACGGACTACTTCGGTAGGCAAAAAACCACACAGGACGTGTGGTTTTTTTGTTTTATAATGACTTCTTTTGTTCTTCGAATCCATTATTTCCTCCTTGAATAAGTTAGTATCTATTTTTTTCACTCTGGTTGTGTTTTCTTCTTCAGCTCAGCATATAGCAAGACTGCGGGCTGAGGATAATTTCGATTATTTGTTAACCGATACACTGCAAAAATCTTGGGATGAAAAAATAAAATTTATGCCCCTTTTTTCAGGTGTAAATGTCAGTGTGGGGGGAGAATGGAGAGAACAATATCAGAATTACAAACAAGCTAATTTTGGGCAAATGCCTGCCTCGTATACAGAGGAAAGTCCGCACCAATGGCTGCATAGGTGGTTATTGCATGCGGATTTACATGTAAACGCACGTTTTCGAATTTTTACCCAACTAAATAACACCGTACGTTTTTGGAACCCAAATCCAATTTTGTCCCAGGTCGAACAAAATTTACTTTCTGTTCATCAGTTTTTTGGGGAATATAAATGGAATCAGAAATTTCAAGTTAGAGTAGGGAAGCAAGAAATGCAATTAGGTCAGGAGCGCTTTATTGCCTCACGCGAGGGGCCTAATAATAGGCAATCATTCTTGGGTGCTGAGGCAAGCTACACTGTTAATAAAGCTAAAGCACTTCTTTTTTACCTAAATCCCATCAAAATGAATTTGGGAGCATTCGATGACGGCTTAATGGATGAGCAAATTGGTGGAATGTATGTAGCAAAGGAAGTGGTGCCTAAAAAGCTCAATTTAGATGCTTTTTATTTCAATTTAAGGAGTACTCAACGCACGTATTTATTTAAAAATGGATTAGAGCGAAGGCAAACGGGCGGAATTCGTCTTTATGCTCCCTTAAAAACCTTTAATTATGAACTGGAGCTCGCTTACCAATGGGGAACCTTTAACGAGTTAGCTATTCGGTCTTGGATGCTGGTTTGGGATACAAATTACCAGCTAAAGCCTCATCTATTTTTAGGGATCGGAGGAAACTATGTGCCTGGAGATAAATCGGCAACGGATTCGGAATTAAATACGTTCAATACCTTGTTTGCTAGGCCACCATTTGGTCAAACAGTTGCCTTAAATATTACCAATACGCTCAATGTTAGTCCTTATATGCGTTTTCAAAAAGGAACTCGATGGTTAGTTACAGCGCGAGCATCGTTTGTAAATCGAATTAGTGAGAAGGATGGAATTTATACACCCAACATGTCTACTTTACGTCCAGTCGCTAATGGGGCAGCCTCCACTTTGAAGGATCTTTGCTCTATTTATGCGCTAGATTTTAACTATAATGTATCCCCGCACCTGTTCAATCAATTTGAAATAGGTTTTTGTAGAGCAGGGGATTACTTGAAAGAATCTGGTTCAGGTAAAAATGTAGTCTATTTTGCCTTACGCAACGCTTACCGCTTCTGAGTTCTTATCTCGAATCATCCACAACATCACAAAGCAAATAGCCCCGTTCAGGATCAATTTAGCAAATCCGAATCCGCCGAATAAACCCTGTGCTTGAGATTCTAATACAAACGTAATAATCGGTGATAGAATGCAGACGATAGGCACCCATTTATCGCGGATGGCATATTTTGTGAATAATCCAAAGGAGAATAAGCCTAACAAAGGTCCATAAGTATATCCTGCGAGGTTAAATACAGCAGCGATTAATTCAGTGGTGTTAAAAATGTGAAATAGTCCTATCACGACAAAAAATAAAGCAGAAAACCCGATATGAACCCAATGCTTCATGTTTTGCTGCTTTTTCTCTTTGAACTTCTCAATGCTCAAGAAATCGATGCAGAAGGAGGTCGTTAAAGCCGTTAAAGCTGAATCTGAACTTGCATAAGAAGCTGCGATGATACCTAATAAGAAAGTGACAGCCGCCAAGGTCCCGAATTCGCCTCCCAATGCCAACATCG
>JBIILT010000184.1:0-3912 GCA_044338355.1 Aquirufa sp. | reverse complement strand
ATCCGATTCTTTGAATCGAATCGGGTCTTTGAATTCCACGCTGAGCGTCGTGTTACGCTTCTTCAGAAAGAAGCCTTTCTTATCGAAGGCGCGTCTGAAACCGTTGATTTGAACGGGAACAACGATGGGATTTGCCGCCTTAATTAAATGCGCCGTCCCCTTTCTAATAGGTGCAAAAGGACGTGTCGTTCCTTGCGGAAAACTAACTACCCACCCAAATGCTAACCCTTTACTCACTTTTTCTTGTGCTTCTAAATCTACTTCTCTTTTTACATCTTGACCGTGTGCTCGCCATGAGCGATTCACTAAAATCGCGCCGGCTAAAGATAAAACCTGAGGTAAAAATCCATCTTCTTTCATCGTTTCCGAAGCCGCCACATAAAACAAACGCGAACGAGGGCCTAAAAGATAAAAGGGAAAACGAATACTATTTTTTATACGCCATTTCACGGCAAAGAAGATGTGATAAAAACAGATCACATCCATGAAATAGGTTTGGTGATTCGATAAGAATAAGACCCCTTCACGAGGTAAATCCTGAATCTTTTCTGTCCCCTTGATCTCTGTTCGATTGTAGATGCTTAGTCGCGCATAGGTCAACCAGCCTAAAATAAAAACGATGATTCGTTTCATCCCGATCGGATTCCCAAAGGGATCACGACGCACTAAACCCCAACGGTCTAGGCAATCAAAAAACTGCTTTAAATATCGAATACTCTTAAAATCCACCGCTCTTTTCTTTGCCTTTCGTGGCTGGTTTTGTTT
The DNA here is from genome assembly GCA_044338355.1 of Aquirufa sp. GTDB lineage: Bacteria > Bacteroidota > Bacteroidia > Cytophagales > Spirosomataceae > Aquirufa. The sequence goes on along the minus strand of JBIILT010000184.1, from coordinate 3,147 downwards.
TTGTTGGTTCTTTTTTCACTGGTGCTTTCTTCGCAGGTATCAGAGGCTTATAATACGAAGTAAATCGTTTGATGAAAGCAGCTTTCTCTTCTGAAGCGGCCTCCACTACCTTTATATCTCCTTTCTTCTGCGTTTTCATCGCTTCTCTGACAGAAGCTAAGAAAGATTGATCAGAAGAATAGACCCCTAACTCTCCGTCAAAATAAGCAAAATAATACCAAAGATTGTCAGATAATTCCCAATAGCCATAAAACTCCTCTTTGCTTGGCTTCTTAATAACCTCCATAAATCCTTTTACCGTCGCATTAATGTCCACAGGGCCCACATTTATTAAAGGCAATTCGCCAATGGAATAAAAAGCGCTCAAATTAGGTGACCATTCCCATTTAACCGTGGAAAAATTGATCATCGTAGCGAATTCAGGAGCTACTTTATCCAATGCCACATGGGCAATATCCATGCTATACTTCAACGGCTCTGGGATTTTTTTACCTAAAACAGCCTCTGCTCGTTTGATGTATTCCTCTCGATCGTCTGGTTCATCCGCTGCTGCCGTTTGCAAGCCCTCTTCCAGATTATACTTCAAAATGCGATCGCCCATTTTTTTCAGCACCGTTTGTGCAATGGGAAATTGTAAACTTAACCAGGAGTTGATTCTAGGACGTAAGGAGTCTACTGACATAGAGATAGCCCCTTGAGATTTGACAAATTTATTATCCGAAAAGAACCTCACTGGACCTTTTGCCTCCACTCGTCGTTTTACTAAGTCGAGCGTCATATTCGTTTCCGATCCCTTCACCTCGAATTTAGTCTTGGACTCCGTCACCTCTCCCTCCGCATTAAAGAGTACCGGGTCATCCTCGTCTGACATCGGACCTAAAAAGGTGGGGTATAATTTATTGCTCGCATTCACATAAATACCCGCGGTAACTGGTCGATTTAGCTCATCCTTTAACTCTTTATTGATTTTTAAACGAGGTATATCTCCTTTGTTATTCAAAGGAATCCAGGCCGTATTAAACTTAAGTGTTCCTAATAAGGGTCGGATAGACCCTTGGAATTCTAAGTTAGGCGTATTGGACTTTAAGGAAATGTCTCCTTTAAATTCTTGAAACTCCCCTATTTTCAAGGGGACTTTTTCGCTGAAGTAGGCCTGAGCTGTGATTACATTGGATTCAAAGGCGAAATTTTTAAGTGGGATAGCTAAGGTGTCCCCTGGGGAGCGACTTAACAAATAATCCGCTGTGCCCTTCCATTCATAGACATTAGCCGACTTTACATCTAAATTTTTAAGGTAATGTCGATTATTCACCGTATCTAACAGCGCTCGGGCCTTGGAAAAAGGTTTGTAATTCCCGCCTCTCAGAAAAACCAGTTTACCTTTTGCCGGACTCACTAGAGCAGGGCCAATTTTAAATTTTTCTACTCCTTCCAGCTCTAAAGAGTAATCTTTAATCGAATAGATAGCTGAGGTGGATTCGATAGGAATTTCGAATTTCTGTGAAGAATCCGTGTTCATTTGAATAATCTGAAAACGGTTTCCTACTAATTTAACGGTCTGGGTTTTCAGATCAATTTGTGTCTCTTTAGGTAGGATACTACGTACATATAAATTAGGGAAATTTACCCATTGCTGCTCGTTAAGGGGATTTAACTTGATCAAATTTTTTGAAATGATGGACGTAACCTTCACCTCGCTTGCTTCCACATCAGGCTTGTAAATTCCTTGCAACTTGCCTAGTCTAAAAGTGCCCGGATTAGCTATCCAACCCTCTTTACTGAATTCAAACTGATCACTTTTCGTATTCGATTCCCCTTGAATTATTAAGCCGTCCCCGCTTAATTTTTTGCCGTGGATGACCATTTTCCCCTCTAATTCGACTTCTGCATTTGCATAAAGTTTGAATCGATTTTTTGAAGGTTTAATGTAGAGGCTATCTGAATCAGGCACCCAGGTTAGGTAATTTTCGCCTACGGTAAAGGCGGGGAAATTCGAATTTTTCGAAGGGGTTAAAAGAGTGGAAGAGCTAAATGCTTTCAGCGAATCAGGATAGAAGACTGCCTTTTGTGTGATTGATTTTAGGTCTCCCTTTTGAAATTCCCCCACAGAATGAAGGCCTTGCTTGTCTAAAATCAGGTCTTCTTTGGTTAAGAATTTGGCTCTATTTTGGTAAATAGGTAGAGGAGATTCTTTTCTATAATTAAAGCCAAAAGTATAATCTTCTCGTAATTTTAAGGTCACTTTCAGCGGCAGGAAAACGCTGTTTTTCGAATAAAAATCTCCGGGGAAAATAGGCTGCTTCAAGGTTAAACTATCTAGTTCAAGTCTGCCCGATTTGAAATAGAAATTAGTGTCGTAAGCACCGTTTAGCCTCCACTTTTCATCAAAGAATACGGTAACGCCTTTAGGTGCTACAAATTTAGGGTAGGCCGCCACCCCTAATCTACCCGCTTTGTCATTTTCCGGACTCAGAATAATAGAACCGTCTTGGTATTTGAAACGTCCACCGGCTTCCTTTGCTGCAATTTTGCCGTCTTTGAATTTGGGCAAAAAAGTCATGGAATCTAATTTAGGAAATTCAATCACGTATTTATCGAACGTAAAATCATAGCGCTGAGCACGGAAGCGATAGTTTCCTATGGTAATCAATCCTTTAAATTGAAAGTCGCGCCCTTGTTTAAATAGGACTTGATTGTCACTCGGGTAGAGTTTTGCTCTAAGTGAATCCGAAACCATGATTTCGTTGATTCCTCGCACTTTTAAGTACTTCGGCTCTAGATCAAAAGTCACAGAAGCAGAATCCCCAATGATGTAATTAGCGATGGACTCAATATAGAATTTATCAAAGTCCTTGTCCTCATATTGCACTTTCGCATAGTGCTTGCCTAGGCGGCTAAAGGAAATCAATTCTGTTTGTGGGTCGTAGTCCAAAAATCCATTTTGGATAAACTCCATAAAGCCTTCTTTAATGCTCTCCTGAGAACGATTCGCATAAAATGCAATTTCACTCAAAGTCGCGGCCATCTTTTTTTTCTCCACAAAATGCGAATAAATGATGCGGAGTGGATTATAGGGCAGCATCCGTTGAATCCGACGAACCCTTTCAGGATCATAATAGCCGAACGACTCCACCCACACGGGCACAA
>JBIILT010000033.1:0-10039 GCA_044338355.1 Aquirufa sp. | reverse complement strand
CTCTTGCTGATTAAAGGAGGCATATAATCGATGGTTTTCAGATGAGACATCGACGGCCGTCTTCATTCCCCCTAACGTATGGTAAACGGTCTCAGCGCTTAACAAATTTCCCCGAGGGGCACTTTCAAACAATAAAGCGCCTCCTGTTCCAGCTCCATAGATTCCAGCCGCTGGACCTTTTGTGACCGTTAAGGAAGAAAAAAGCGCCGGTTCTAAGAGTGAAATATAGGTGTTGTTACCAGCGTCAGTAAATGGAATCTGGTTCCAATATACTTTGGTGTTTCTAACCCCAAAAGGTGCCCTCAACGAACTACCTCGAATAGCGATTCGATAACTACCTGGCGATCTTTCTTCCATCCGAATTCCAGCCATTGAATTGAGGGTAGAAACAAAATGGGTTGAACTGAAACGCTGAAGATCCTTGCTTTGAATAAAGGCATCTGGTGTTAATAAGGGGCTTCTTTTTTGTTCGAAAACATAGACTTTAACTTCTTCTAATACTTTCGTTGTATCAGTTTGGGCTAGTACCGGATAACAAAAAAGGAGGAGTAGGATTAATTTCTTCATCTTAGAAGAAATAAGTGAAAAGCGTGGAAGGAATGATGGCTTGAGATGCCTCGATTGACTTTGATTTAGGATTTTCTGCACCGGCTAAATTAAGGGATTCTAGATTTAAAGTCCACCCATAATTTCCTTTTGAAAGTTGAATTTTGGCCTTGAAATTTAGGGATTTATTGGAAACTAAGGATTGATAGGGTATACCTATATAGCGGCCATACAATGTTACCTGATCAATTAAAGGCTGAAAAACTTGTGCTTGCAAATGGACTTTTGTTTTTCCTGGAAAGACTAGGCCCATCCCAGCGCTTATCCCGTGCAAGGAATATTTCTCTTCTTCGATATATTCTGACCTCAAAGAGCTAATTTTTCTAGCTAATGATCGGCTATATAAACTCAAAATTGGTGTGAAGCGAATAGCTTTATTACTTTTTGTGTTCCAGATTAAACCTGCTTCCGCTTCTGCTCCACGATATCTGGCTTGTAAAACGTCAGTGGGTTGTATGGGTAGATTGAAATTATTGATTGGAGGTTCAATGAAGCTATGCGTACCTCGGTCAATCGAAGTGCCAGAAATATTTCCCATGGTTTTAAGGGCAATGAATTTCTTGTGATTTTTTTCTGGATTTTGGAAAGAGATTTCTACTGCTAAATCCATTGTCATTTGCTTTTCGTACCAGGAAATATACGATGTTCCGACACTCGAATTGAATCGAAATTTTTGGCCAAAACTAAGATAGCTGATCGCGAGAAAAAGTAGGATTGTGCGAAATCTCATAGCCACAAATATAGGGATATTACCAATATTTGCCCTGTTTTTTCACGGCAAAAATCAATCCACGAGTAATAATGACCAGATGGTTGAAAAGATTAGGTAAATAGCCAAAATGCGATTTCAATACGGCATAGCGTTCTTTCCATGATCTTTGTAGGTTTTGTACCGAGGCACCACCCATCAAATAATGACAAATAGGTTCAGCAGATTTCAAAATCTGCTGACTTCTCTTCAATACCTGAATTTCCCAATCAATGTCGGAACTGAGTTTGTATTGTAAATCAAAAAGTGGCACAATGCTACGTTTTGCAATGAAGGCTTGATGGCAAACCAGCATACCATATTGAAAATCTCGCCAGCTTAATTCAGTAGGCAAACGATGTGGTGTCACTTCACTTCTTAGTCCTAATGACTGCCCTTCATTATTGACGAAAACTGCTTCACCATACAACACATCAGGATTTTTCGCTAGTTCTAGTAAGATGTTTTTCAAGGTCGTTGCCGATGCAAAAGTGTCACCGGCATTCAAAAATAGGATATAATCCCCTTTAGCTAGTTGCATTCCCTTGTTCATGGCATCGTAAATACCCTTGTCCTTTTCAGAAATGAAGGATTGAATCCGAGATTTATTAGCCTCAATTATCTCTACCGTTCGGTCTTTTGACGCTCCATCCACCACGATATAATCGATTTCCTCCGCACAGCCTTGTTCGAAGACACTTTTCAGCGTGCGTTCGATATAGGCCTCTGCCTGGTAGGTGATGGTGATGATACTAAGCTTGGGCATAATAGGCAAGGTGTTGCTGGGCAACAGTTTTTTGATCGTATAATTGTAGGGCGCGTTCTCTGGATTTTGATCCTGAGGTTTTAGACTCGAGGCACCAGTTTATGCCTTTTGCCAAATCTGCTGGGTCAAATGCCTGGGCCACATAGCCAGTCACTTCGTGTTCAATCATCTCTGGAATACCACCCACTTGGAATCCAACGCAGGCCGTTCCGCAAGCCATCGCTTCCATGATCGTATTGGGTAAATTTTCTTCCAAAGATGGAGTCACAAAAACGTCTGCCGCGGCGTAAATATCACGCATTTTGGCAGGGTCTGCTATTTGTCCAAAATTATGTGCTTTCAAAGGTAAGTCTTCCGTCATCTCTCCACCCACAATGAGTAGTTCTGTATCTTCTGGGTTTAGGAATTGCAATGCTTCTTTCAATAAATGAAATCCTTTCGCCGGTGCATTCACTCGCATCGCTACGAAAAGGACATATTTTTTACTCGGATCTAATCCAAGGCTATTGGCAGTTGGTGAAAAGAATGCTGTATCTATTGCATTTGGAATAGTTTGAATAGAATGTCCTCCCAAAATACTACTTTGTTTCGCTCTATTTCCAAGCCAATCACTACAGGTAATGATGTGCAGATTTTTCGCTGCAAATCCTTCCTTTTTTGCTTCCCACAAGCGATGCGAAAGATCATTCGAATTTGGGTTTTTCAAGAATTTGCAATCCCCACAACTCTGTTGAAAATGCTCGCAAGTTCCGCTGTGGTGACAGCCACCCGTGAAGGCCCACATATCGTGCAGGGTCCAAAAAACAGGTTTGTTTAATCGAGTCAGGGACGCAATGTCGCTCACGGACAGAAAGCCAAAATTCACCCAATGCATATGCACGATATCTGCTTTTTGAATCAGTGGATGCTTCGATATGTCACTCCCAAAAACCCCTGGATTAAATAAGAAACGAATGGATTTATCTTTTTCGAAACGCAGAAAGAACAAGCGCTCCGCAATGAATTTCAACCAGGATATAATTCCATTGCCAAATTTCAGGGCGTCAGAAGTGCTCGCTTTTTCTCTCACAATATAGTCTACCTGATGCCCCACTTTTTCCAAAGCCACTTTCAATCTTCCCGCCGCTATCCCAGCCCCGCCATTGCTGTCGTGGTAGGAGAGAAGGACGATATGTAGCTTTTTAGAAGACATTAAGCGAAAATTTTTGCCAGTTGGGCAGCGATTCTTTCGGCTGCTTTTCCATCCCAAAGCGGAGGAATACTTCCTTTCTTCACCTTTCCAGCTAAGATTTCTTTTAGCGCGGCATAGGTCTTCTTTGGGTCTAAATCGGATAGCAATTGGTTCGTACCTAAGGTCACCGTGATCGGACGTTCAGTTGAATCTCGGAAGGTTAAACATGGAACGCCTAGATAAGTAGTCTCCTCTTGGATACCACCTGAATCAGTCAAGATCGCTGTCGCATTGGACATCAATTGAATGAATTCTAAATAGCCTAAAGGCTCGGTCATAATCAAGTTTTTTGCCTGATCCAAACGATCCGCTAACCCAAATTTCTCCATATGCGATCGCGTTCTCGGGTGGATGGGGAAAATGATCTTCGTGTCTTGGCTACTTAATTCGATTAATTCAAGAATGGATTCAAGTCCTTCTTTTGTATCCACGTTCGCAGGACGATGCATGGTCATGACGATGTAGTCGCTAGTCGCTAGTAGCCGCTTCGCGTCAGTCGCTAGTCGGGAGTTGGGAGTCGATAGTAGCCGCTTCGCGTCAGTCGCTAGTCGGGAGTCGCTAGTCGATAGTCCGAGGTCTTCTAGTATGGTCGTTGTTTTTGCTTTCTCTTGGTAGCGAACTAAGGAGTCAATCATCACATTGCCAGCGAAGAAAACGCGTTCATCAGCTACGCCTTCGTTTTTCAAATGCTGCATCCCACTTTCCTCTGTTACAAATAAATAATCCGCCACACTATCCGTCAAAATACGGTTAAGTTCTTCTGGCATCGTACGGTCGAAGCTACGTAATCCGGCTTCCACGTGAGCCACTTTGATGCCCATTTTGATGGCTACTAAGGTACAGGCCAAAGTCGAAGTAACATCCCCCACCACAATAATCAAATCTGGTTTCTCCACCTCTACGATTTTCTCGAAGGCAATCATGATTTTCGCGGTCACCTCCGTGTGGCTACCTCCACCAATGCCTAAAAAGAAATCTGGCTTAGGTAATTCTAATTGAGTGAAAAAGACATCGCTCATCTTCGCGTCAAAATGCTGACCTGTGTGAACAATCTTCGATGTCCAACCGGCTAACTTTTGGATCGCACGATGTAGCGGTGCTACTTTCATGAAATTGGGACGCGCGCCCACGACTTGAATTACTTTCATTTTACTAATTTATAAACTTAAAATTACGGTTTTTAGATTAGAGATGAGAGAGTATAGAGTAGAGATATTGTCTTCTACTATCTTTACTCTCTACTCTATAATCTATACTCTCGACTAGCGACTAGCGACTGTTTGCGATCGCGAAGCAATCGCAAACCTAAACGCCTCCATATAGTTAGATAGCACCGTATGTATATTAATCTCTTTCTCTATAATCTCCCTCGAGCGCTGTCCCATTAAGGCAATATTTTCAGGCTTTTCAAAAAGCTTCTCTATCACGTTTTGTAAACTAGTTAATGAACCCGATTCGAAGTAATGCCCATTATATCCCTCGCGCACTAGACGTTTCTCCGTGCCATCTGCCACGGAACAAACGACAGGTTTCGAGAAACACATGGCCTCGTTGATGGACAAACCGCCCATTCCAGCTAACACGTAGATACCTGATTCGCAAGTGATTTTGCCTAGTTCTTTGGGATCATAAATACCTCCATGAAACTGGATGAAATCGTGGGCCGCAGCTTGTGTTTTCAAAGCTTCTAGTTCCGGGCCATCTCCTACGATACTTAATTCCGTTTTTGGGAATTTTGCGTGCAAGGCAATGGCGGCCTCGATCAATAAATCCACTTGCTTCCATTTTACTAGACGCCCAATGTGTAAAAGTCGGAATGGATTGGCGGTAACTTCTTTCAACTCGTTAGCGGTGGCTAAAAGCGCATCCGTATCTGGGGAATTCGCCGTAATAAATACCTTCTCAGCCGGAACGCCATAGCTGCCGTGCAAGGCGACAGCCTCATCTAAATAATTGATGTGTGCGTCTACCAGATTCGAGAAACGCTTTCTGGTTTCGCGTACGATGAGGAATTTCAAACGGGCGAGAAGGGATGGATTCGATTGGTGCGCTTGGTTGTTTTCTGTTACTCCGCCGCCTTGTAAATAATACGAAATGGCTTCGTTGTAATGGGGTACTTGGAAGGGAATTTCTTTGGAAATAAGAGCCACTTTATTTTGTCTCAGAAAGCGATACCAGCTGGGATAGAAAACAAAAGAGGCTTGGTAGGGCCAGTTGACCATGAGGACGTCAGGTTTTTCGGCCAAAATCAATTCCTTCAAACTACGGAAAAACTTCTTGCCATAATAAGTTGTGTATTCCTCCCGGCGGAACACCTTAAATTCGATGCCTTTGTCCGATGTATAAACTCCAGCGCCTAAAGTTGCCCCTTTTTCTGTGGGCACCACCACGCAAACCTCCACCCCAAAATCGCGTTGCAATTTATTCAGGACCAGGTTATAATAGTGAGGCAGGCCACCGGCCAGGGACATTATTTTCATTTCTTAAACCAATTAATCACTAGCTCGCTGATGTCAGGTGATAATTTGAATCTAGTAACTGCTAGGATAAATAGACCACTAATCGCGGCACTTCGCACTCCCACATTTAAGAACCAGGCGATGAAAGGACTGCCTTCGATAACCGGGATTTGGGAAACAATAAAATAGATAAGTACACTAACCAGCACAATTCCTAATGACCTAAAATCAAACGGTTGCAGGTCTAGTTTCCACCAGATAAATCCAAACTTCAATAAATTATAGCCTGCTAATGCCAATAAGGATGCCAAGGCAGCGCCGTTATATGAATAGAGTGGAATCAAGATTAGATTACCCACCACTAAGCCCACCGCGAGTATGATGTAAAAAACAAGGTCGTAGCGGTAGTATTTGGAGTTAATCAATACCTCCGAATTCAAGCCTGTTCCCATATCGATGATCTTACTTAAACCCACCATGAGGACTACCCAGCGGCCGGCCTCATAGATTTCGTGGCGCGGGATGATGGTATAGATGAAGTCCAAATTACACCAGATCAATAGGAAAAGGACGCAACCGATGAGCAGGAGATTGAGGGAAGATTTTTGGTAAATATCCTGAATATTTTCGCGGTCATTCCGGTTCCAAGCTTGGGCTAAAATGGGTGCCGCAATTGCTGCAATCACGTTCCGCGGAATCGAAATCATGATCGCCATCCGGGAATTAATATCAAAAATCGCCGTTGTGCTCAAACCGCCCATATAGGCAGGCAACATGATCTTTTCGATGTGCTGAATGAGGGTGAAACTCGCGCCGGCTAAAAGCACCCAGCCCCCATAGGAAACCATTTCCTTGAAAACAGGTGTGCGTAAGAATGAAAAATCTACTTTCGTATAAAAGCGTTTTAACTGCTTAATATAGGCTAACAAACCGATTACCGCCACCACATAGGATAAGGTAATCGCTAAAATTAATTGATTGAAGTTCAAATAACCCATGGCAAAAGCAATCACCAAAACCCCATTGGAGACCCGTAAAAACAATTCACGAATGATCGCTGGGACCACTATTCGTAAGTGAACGCGGGCATAAGCCTCTAGCACACTCATGTAGAGGTAACTGGCCGTTAGCGGAATAATGTAATAGAAATATGGGGGTAAAAGTGGTGAATTTGTGCTGTATGCCTCGAAAAAGAGGGGTTTTAAAGCTAGATACCCTAAGGTAAAAAGGCTGAGGCCAAATAAAGGAGCGATTAATAAAAAAGTAAAAAAGCCTTTATGCCCATTCGCTGGATCATCAAAATGTGGAAAAAAGCGAACCGCAATGTGGGGAATTCCCAGTTGGGTAAACGATGCAAAAATAAGGGGAATACTAACTAAAGCACCGGCAATCAAACCCACCTGCTCTTGCGAAAGAAACTTATTGTAGAGGAAGATCACATTAAAAGTCCCAATCGCCGTACCCAAATAGGTAACGATTGAACCCTTTAAACTTTGTCGAATGACGATCCCCATGCCTTGTTTTGAATGTAATTTACAAAAATACGATTTTGCGGGGCATTCTTTATACGAGAAGACCTTTGATTTTCGCTGAGAGCTTTACCACATCATACTGCTCCTCCATGTGTTTGCGTGCTGCGACACCATAGGCACGCGTCAACGCAACATCTGAGGCTAACGATTTCAGTGCAGACGCCATTCCCTCCACATCCTGCTCGTCCACTAGTAATCCCGTTTTGCCTTCGATGACCGCATCAGGAATGCCCGCATGCCGCGTGGAACAAATGGCTAATCCACAAGCGGAGGCCTCTAAAATAGCCACCGGAGTTCCCTCGGAATCCCCGCTCGGGGTTAAAATGGAATGTTGAATGAACACGTTCGATTCTTGCAAAAAGGGTAAGTATTCAGATTGCCCCATTGCGCCTAAGAAATGGATGTTTTCTGAAAGGCCATGCGCGGAAACATATTTTTTCGCCTCTTCCCACAAAGGTCCATCGCCCACCATCCGTAATTGCGCATTGGGAAAATCGCGTAATAGTATTTCAAAGGCTTGAATGCTTTTTAAGGATCCTTTTTTCTCCGCAAAGCGTGCCACCGAAATGACATTAAATCCATCGCGAGGAGTTCCAGGGGTGAACTTCGATGTATCGACGCCACAGGGAATGACATGCAAATTTGGTAGAGGGCCTGCGATTTCTTCCAGGGTCGGTCGCATCGATTCCGCCACACAGATGATCGCTTTTGCCTGTGGCAAACTGAGGGCGTAACGCGCACCATAAGTCGCCAAAGTCTTTTTCTCAGCCGCGTCGAAGCCTAAAAAAACGACGGAGTAGGGTATGCCTTCAGCCAGACATGCCTCGTAAATATGGGTACCTAATGGGCCATAATTCGCTAAGAAGACGTCCACTTTAGACGCGCGCAAAAATCGACGGAGGTAATGGGTATAAATCTTTTGATAGAGGGCGGGCACCACGCGCCGTAAAACACCTCTAACCGCCAGTATCGAAAAAGGAAATGGATAGATAGATCCGCCCGCCTTTAATCGGCTCGGTTGCCAGCCCTCGTAAAGAACATGAATGGGTTCTAATTGATTGATTTGCTCTTCGATAAAGGTCTCGGAGTAAGAAAAGAAATTAGAACGGGCAATGATTAAACGCATTCAGGGCTGATTTTTAATGCAAAACCGAAATTAGCTAAATTTTTCGGCTATTTTTACAGCAAATACGCGTCATGGAGAAAAATTTAGTCGTAGGGGGAAGTGGTTTTTTGGGCTTGAATTGGCTGGCTTATTTGCAACAACAGGGTGCAGATAATGAGGTGGTTGTTTTTGCGCACGAGAAACCCGAGGGAATCGAGTTTCCCTCTTTCGTTACGTTTGTGAAGGGCGATTATGCGGATGCGAAAGCTTTGGACGACTTATTTACGGCATACCGTTTCGACCGCGTATTTCATTTCGCCTCTTCGATTATTCCTGCGATTTCCTCTGAGAACATTCGCCAAGATATCGAGTCTAATTTGTTGCCTACCATCGGTTTGATGGAGATGATGAAGAAACACCAGGTGTCGAAATTGCTTTATTTATCTACGGGTGGGGCGGTTTACGGGAACGTAACGGAAGAAAAAGTAAAAGAGGATTATCCCTGCAAGCCTATTTCTTCCTACGGAATTATAAAACTAGCGGTGGAGCATTACATTGAGTTGTATGCGAAATTATACCAGATTGATTACTTGATTTTGCGCTTGTCGAATCCCTTTGGCGAATTCCATCGTTCCCCTAAACAGGGCGTGATTAACATTGCAGTACGAAAAGCTTTGAAAGGGGAGGTGATGACGGTTTGGGGGGATGGGTCGCAGGCTAAAGATTATATTTACGCTGCTGATATAGGTAAAGCTATTGATGGTTTGATAAGGGCAGGCGTGAAGAATGAAACGATTAATGTGGGTTCAGGCGAATCGCTAACCTTGAATGAGATTATCAAGCGCATTCAAGAGAAACTACCCGCATTTCAAGTCGAATACAAAGAGGCGAAATTGACGGATGTACAGAAAATCTGCCTGGATACAGCGAAATTAGCGGCGAAAATAAACTGGGAAATCACCTCATTTGACAAAGCCCTAGAATCCACCATTACTTACGAAAAAGCTAGACTTTCTTAGCCACGAGCACAAAAGTGCAGGCGTCTTCGTTGCGGGACTTAGCCGTAATGATCTTATCAAAAAAGATGATCAAAGGTTGTAGAACTAAGGATAATAAGAAACGCAATGGCTTGGGCAATTTGAATAATAATCCATCTTGAAATAATTGCAAACCCATAGAGGAGCGTCCTAAAATTCCCTCGAAATAGACCACTTCGAATCCCGCTTCCGTCACTATTTTTTTCAGGCCTGTCGAAGTCCAACGCCAAAAATCCGTCGGATCCGGATGGAACATCCAATAGCCGTGTGTGGATAAAATTAGCTTTCCCTCTTTTTCTAAGATGCGATGCGCCTCTTTCAAATAAGCCTTCGGGTCCTCCACGTGTTCTAATACCTGGGTTGACAACACGAATCCCACACTTTCTGCTGGCATATCGATGATGCCCGCAGGGTCTACGACTACGTCGGCTTTGGTATTGTAAGCTAAATCTAGACCGATGTATTGTTCCACAAAAGGGTTAAAAAGCGGCTCATAGGGCTTATTTCCACAGCCATAATCGGCCAGTAATTGATGCGGTGAATTGCGCACATACA
>JBIILT010000180.1:0-3987 GCA_044338355.1 Aquirufa sp. | reverse complement strand
TGCGCAACTGGATCAAATAGTAGTAACGAGCGGACATACGGCCCGTGATTTTAGGGTATAGACGTTCAATTCCGGCCTCTCTACTTTCCATGTGATAGTCGTTTATATTCGATCAGGGAGTTTTTGTACTCAATAAAATCCGCAGATGTGCGAAGGTATTTTCTAAATAAAGTAATCTTTCTTTCACGGTACGAAATGCGCGCCAAACCTAAATACGCCAGGCCACGAATATCTTTTGTGAGCCGTTCTTCGAACGGGAAGGCGATGGATTTTGTATACCAAAACTCGGCCTTTTTCAAATCTTTTCGTTCCACTTCTTCCCGCATTCCCCGCATGGTATAGGCAGCACCGGTGTAATACGCATTTTTTAAAGCTTCCATTTTCTCAATATACGATTCTGCTTCTTCAAATTTTCCTGACAACGTAAGTAATTCAGCTCGTTGCAATAAATACCAGTGGTTCTTAGGAAAGTTATCACTTAGGATTTGGTTATAGGCCAAAGCTCGTAAAGGATTTCCTTCGTATTTATTTTGCACATAACCCATATAAAACAAGCATTCGTTTTTTACGAAAATGGTCCGTTTAATTCCTGCCTCTAACTGTGCAAGTCCTAAACGTTTATTGCCATCCTGGAATAAAAACATAAAGGGTTTTAAAACCGGGTGTAATTCAGGGTAAGCGACGCTGTAATAGTTATACATTCCGGTGGAGTATAGGAATTCGGGTTGCTTGTCGGTGTTTTGCAAACCAATTTTCAGGAAGCTGTAGGCCTTCTTCGCATAGGTAACCACTTTCATAAAGTTCTGTTCGTCTGCTTCGTAGGCTGCTAAAAATCCCAAAGAGGCTGTACAGAAAAAGGACGCCTCTAAGTTATTCTCATCCTTTTCGTATAATTCTTGTGCTAACTCATAGGCCTTTTCAAGATGGGCTAAATAAGTTAGGCTCTGCGCAGGATGATCCTTTAATGGAAAGTATTGTTGCTCCCATTGCATCGCAAGCAATAAATAGGCCGCTGGGTGTCGTGGGTATTTGGCTTTTAGGTTATTAAAAATGAGGGCCGATTCTTTGAAATCGTATTGGTATAAATTCGTCAGACCTTGGGTGATTTGTGATTTAGCTAGGGGGTCTTGCAAGAGTTGGGCTTGCAACGATGTCGAAAAGAAAAACAAAAATAGGAAGGTAACCCGAATCATGAGAAATGTTTACCCCGCAAATTTAGTTAAGCTCTGTGGTTTTTGGGTCGATTTTTTTACTTTTGTTTATAAACCCTAAGACATGATTTCATTCGAAGAATTTACCCTCGCTAACGGCCTCAAAGTCATTGTACATGAAGACCCGGACACGACGATGGCGGTGGTAGACGTGATCTACAATGTAGGCTCACGGGATGAAGACGAAAACTTGACGGGTTTTGCGCATTTGTTCGAGCACTTGATGTTCGGTGGATCTGAAAACATTCCTTCCTTCGATACGCCCTTGCAAAAAGTGGGCGGCGAGAACAATGCCTTTACGACCCCAGATTTAACGAATTACTATATTTCCGTTCCGGCCCAAAACATCGAAACAGCCTTTTGGCTCGAATCGGATCGGATGAAACAATTGGCTTTTAATACTCAAAGCTTAGAAACACAGCGTAAAGTCGTGATAGAGGAATTCAAACAGCGCTATTTGAATCAGCCCTATGGAGATGTGTGGTTGAAGTTTAGACCATTGATTTACAACAAGCATCCGTACCGTTGGCCCACGATTGGCGCAGGAATTCAGCACATTGAGGAGGCTCAGATGAGTGACGTGAAAGCATTTTTCCAAAAACACTACGTTCCCTCTAATGCCGTACTTGTCGTTGCGGGTAAAGTAAAAGTCTCCGAAGTGAAAGTCTTAGCCGAGAAATGGTTCACACCCATTCCAGCTGGCGTACAACCACAGCGTCATCTGCCGCAAGAGCCGCAGCAATCAGAGGATCGTGCGATGGAAATCATAGCGGATGTACCAGCAAATCGCCTGTATAAGGCTTATCCAGTTATCGGTCGCTACGAACCCGGTTACCACGCGATAGATTTGATGGCGGACTTATTAGGCAGAGGGGAGTCTTCTTATTTATATGAACATTTAGTGCAAAAGCAGCGTCTATTTGATACAATTAATACCTATCAAACGAGTTCCTTAGATCCAGGTCTATTGATTATTCAGGGACAGGTGAGTGATGAAGTGACGATCGAGGAGGCAGAGCAGGCTTTGGAAAAGGCCATACAGGATTTTGCGACGTCAAAAGTCGCCGAAAAAGACTTACAGATGGTGAAGAACCAATCGGAGGCTAGTTTGGTTTTTGGGGAAGTGGAAGTGCTAAATCGGGCGATGAATTTAGCGATGGCCGCGAATGCTGGTGATGCGAATTTAGTCAATACAGAGGCGGAAAAGATCGCGGAAGTACAGACGCAAGATTTGGAAAAATGGGCTCAGCGCTTGTTTATCCAAGGGAAATCAAATACCTTAAAGTATAAAAAAATAGCCAAATGAAAATTCGTGTAGGTCAAGGTTACGATGTGCATCGCTGGGTAGAAGGACGTCCTTGTATCCTAGGTGGTGTGGAGATTCCTTCAGAAAAGGGGCCTTTAGGTCATTCAGATGCGGATGTTGTTTGTCACGTATTATGCGACGCTCTTTTAGGAGCAGCAAATATGCGCAATATCGGTTATCATTTTTCAGATAAAGACCCCATGTGGAAGGGAGTTGCTTCGACACTTTTATTGAAAAAAGTGATGGAGATGATTCGAGAAGCAGGTTGGGAATTATCGAATGCAGACGTGACGGTGATTTTAGATCAACCAAAGTTAAATCCCATTATTCCGGCAATTAAAGATAATTTAGCGCTCGTGATGGGAGTGGATGTAGACCAAATTTCTCTTAAGGCTACGACCTCTGAAGGATTAGGATTTGTAGGAAGAGCAGAAGGAATTTCAGCGATGGCTGTGGCCCTAATTACAAAAGCATAAATAGATGCAGATAGATTTAGAAAAGGAACGTTTAGAGATTTTAAAGCGCTACCGCAAATTATTGCGGACGGCGAAGCCTTTTTTAAAAGACGATGACGCGAAGCAAATCAAAAAAGCATTTCTAATCTCAGCAGAGGCCCATAAGGATATGCGTCGTAAATCGGGTGAACCTTATATCTATCACCCCTTATCTGTCGCGCAAATCTGCGTAGAGGAAATTGGATTAGGAACCACTTCGATTATAGCTGCTTTATTACATGATGTGGTGGAGGATACGGATACGACTTTGGCAGACATTGAAAAACAATTCAATCCCAAAATTGCTTCGATTATTGATGGCCTAACAAAAATCGCCGGTACTTTCGAATATGGAACGTCTCAGCAAGCCGAGAATTTCCGAAAAATGCTCTTAACCCTATCGGATGACATTCGGGTGATTTTGATCAAACTCGCGGATCGTTTGCACAATATGCGGACGCTGACGAGTATGGCCAAAGAAAAGCAAATGAAGATCGCTTCGGAGACCATTTATTTGTACGCGCCCTTAGCCCACCGTTTGGGTTTAAATGCTTTTAAATCGGAATTAGAAGATTTAGGTTTGAAGCATACGGAGCCGGAAGCCTATAAAGAAATCGCGCATAATTTGACGGAAAATAAACGAAGCAGAGAAAGTTTTGTAGAAAATTTCATCAAGCCCATCAAGAAGACGTTGGATGAGCGCGGCCTTAATTATACCATTAAAGGTCGGCCTAAGTCCATTTTTTCCATTTACAATAAAATCAAAAAAGGGAATGTTCCTTTTGAGAAAATATATGACCTTTTTGCTGTCCGTGTCGTTCTTGACGTGCCAATAGAGCGGGAAAAAAGTGATTGTTGGGAGGTATATTCAGTGGTGACCGACCATTATCAACCTAATCCGAGTCGTTTGAAGGATTGGGTTTCCACGCCTAAATCAAATGGATATGAGTCCCTTCATACGACGGTGATGAGTATG
>JBIILT010000183.1:0-3970 GCA_044338355.1 Aquirufa sp. | reverse complement strand
CAGGATTTATCGGCTGGAAGGTCATCATTTCAATTCTATTTTGGCCCGAATGATTATGAGATCGTTAATAAAGTAGAGGCGCCCGAGTTTGGTAAAAATGTTAAATTGAGTTATGACTTTTTATTGCCTATTACGAAGTATATTTTCGTTCCTTTATTCAGTTTCTTAGAAAGTATTTTCAAGAATTATGGCTTATTAATTATCGTTTTAGTATTAATAATCAAAACAGCCTTATTGCCATTAACGTACAAATCATACGTTTCAATGGCTAAAACTCGAATTTTGGCACCAGAAGTCGCGGCAATTAAAGAAAAGATTGGCGATGATGCAGCGCGTGTTCAACAAGAAACAATGAAGTTATATGGCGAAGTGGGGGTCAATCCATTAAGCGGTTGTATACCTGTATTAGCAACCATGCCCGTATTGATGGCCGTATTCATGTTATTCCCTAACTTGATCAACTTACGCCAAGAATCATTCCTGTGGGCTAATGACTTATCTACCTATGATTCTTTTATCACCTTACCATTTGCGATTCCATTATATGGAGCCCACGTCAGTTTATACTGTTTATTAATGACCGTATCACAATTAGCTTACGGTTATTATAATAACCAAATTACACCAGATCAACCAGGCCAACCAATCAACATGAAAATGATGGCCTATATAACGCCGGTTATCTTCATGTTCGTCATGAACTCCTTCCCTGCAGGTCTTAGTTTCTACTATTTCGTATCTAACTTAGTAACAATCGGTCAGCAACTAGCGATTCGTAAGTTTGTGAATGAAGATAAGATCAAATCTTTATTAGACGCTAATCGTTTGAAAATTGCTGCTGGCGGTGGTCCTAAAAAATCCAAGTTCTCTCAATACCTTCAAACACAATTGAAGACGATGGAGGAGCAACAAAAAACAACAGCTAAGAATCCTAAGAAGAAATAAGATGTCTACTTTAAGTGCAGCCTATTTTGAAAGAGCTCAAGAGTTAATTCCAGGTGGAGTTAACTCCCCTGTTCGCGCCTTCAAATCAGTGGGAGGCAATCCTGTATTTATTAAGTCAGCTAAAGGGGCCTATTTACATGATGTAGATGGTAATTCCTATATTGATTTAATCGGTTCTTGGGGACCTATGCTTTTTGGACAAGCACATCCCGTCATTGAGGATGCTGTTCGTGGTGCATTGAGTAATGGATTTTCCTTCGGCGCTCCTACCTATAATGAGGTATTAATCGCAGAAAAAATCATTTCAATGATTCCTTCTGTAGAAAAAGTGAGATTAGTTAATTCTGGAACTGAAGCAACCATGGCTGCTATTCGTTTAGCCAGAGCCTATACAAAACGGGATAAAATAATTAAAATGGAAGGCTGTTACCATGGCCATGGAGATTCTTTCCTTATCGCAGCCGGTTCTGGCGTAGCCACCTTAGGAACTCCAGATAGTCCTGGCGTAACAGTTTCCACTGCAAGAGATACTTTGACAGCTGTTTATAATGATCTAGAAAGCTTAGAAAATCTATTTAAATCAAATCCTGCGGAAGTGGCAGCCGTCATACTTGAGCCTGTAGTCGGAAATATGGGCTTAGTGATCCCAAAAGAAGGTTATTTAGAGACTGTCCAAAAATTGTGCAAACAATATGGAGCCTTGCTTATTTTTGACGAGGTAATGACAGGGTTCCGCCTTTCAGCTGCTGGATACCAGGGTATAGCTGGCATTCAACCAGACCTTACTACATTAGGCAAAATTATTGGTGGTGGACTTCCAGTAGGTGCTTATGGTGGAAAGGCTGAAATTATGAATATGATTGCTCCTGCAGGACCTGTTTATCAAGCGGGTACTTTATCCGGAAATCCGTTGGCGACTACGGCCGGCTTAGCTATGTTAAACTTAATCACTGAAAATCCGGGTGTATATGCAGCCCTAGAGCAGCGTGGTTCAGCATTAAAAGAGGCGTTAAGTTCTGATTTAAAGTCATTAGGTCTGAATTATACCATTAACCAAATCGGCTCCATGTTCACCTTGTTCTTCACAGATAAAGATGTGAATAACTTTACTGATGCTAAATCGTCAAATACTGCCTTATTTGGTAAATATTTCAAGGGCATGCTGGATAAAGGTATTTACTTACCACCTTCACAATATGAATCTTGGTTCTTATCTGCCGCTTTAGGCGATTCAGAATACGATCAAATTATATCAGCTAGCAAAGTAACGCTTCGTTCCTTATAAAATGAAAACGCCGGCCTACAGCCTGATTATCCCTGTCTATAACCGACCACAAGAGTTGGATGAGTTATTAGTTTGCATTCAAACACAAGAATTTAGAGATTTTGAAGTGGTCGTCATCGAAGATGGCTCGACTGAAGATGCCACCTTAATTATCGAAAAATACGCAGAGGCTTTCCCTTTAGCGTATTATGTAAAAGAGAATGGAGGACAAGGTTTTGCGAGAAACTATGCATTTGAGCGAGCAAAAGGAGATTATTTCATCATTCTCGATTCAGATGCACTCTTAGAACCCTCCTATTTAAGCGAAGTTGACAAGGCAGTTAAGGCAGAAGGATTAGATCTTTTTGGAGGACCAGATCAAGATCATCCCAGTTTCACTCCGATCCAAAAAGCCATCAGTTATTCCATGACTTCTTTCTTCACTACAGGTGGAATCAGAGGTAAAGAAAAAAACATCGGTGGCCAATTTCATCCACGCAGTTTCAATATGGGAATCTCCCGAAAAGTATACGAAGCTACAGGAGGCTTTAAAATCACTCGCATGGGCGAAGACATTGAATTTAGTATTCGCTGTATCTCCCTTGGTTTTAAGTCTGGATTAATCCCTAAAGCTTTTATTTACCATAAGAGGCGAACTGATTTTAGACAATTTTACAATCAATTGCATTTCTTCGGACGTGCTCGCATTAACATTAGTCGATTCTTCCCTAAAGAATTGAAAGCAGTACATTTTTTTCCTTTCCTATTTTTCAGCTACTATGTACTAACAGGGATAGCTTTATTAGCCATACCAATTTATGGATTAGTACTTTTATCGGGAATTGTAGTATATAGTATTTTGATCTTTCTAGCTGCTTTATTCAGCACAAAAAATATTGGAATAGCCTTTCTTTCCATCTTTGCCGCAAACATTCAATTATTCGCGTATGGGAAAGGATTTGCAGAGGAAGGTCTAAGGAAATTACTTAATAATAAAGCTGTTTAGCTAGGTAGTTTTGTACGTAATCTTTCACCCCCTCTTCTAGACTCGTAAATTCCTTCTTATACCCAATTGTGCGTAACTTATCCATGGTAGCCTCCGTAAAATATTGGTATTTATCCCGTATGTCTTCCGGTGTATCGATGTAATTAATAGTAGATTCTAATCCTAAAGCCATAAAGGTTACCTTACCTAAATCATTAAATGAACGAGCCTTACCTGTTCCTAAATTATAAATACCCGAATTTTTGCGATGTTCCATCAAGAACACACAGACATCAATTAGGTCCTTCACATAAATAAAGTCACGCATTTGTTCACCATCTTGATAATCATCCCGATGAGATTTGAAAAGCTTTAAAGAGCCATTTGATTGTATTTGTCGATACGCATGCCAAATAACGGAGGCCATACGCCCCTTATGGTATTCATTAGGACCATAGACATTGAAAAACTTTAATCCAGCAAAGAAAAAAGGTTTTTTATCTTGCTTTAAGGCCCATTTATCAAAGTTATTTTTTGAATCACCGTATGGATTCAAAGGTTTCAAAGAAGGTATTGTGGACTCGTTATCCTCATAACCTATTTCACCTAATCCATAGGTCGCAGCCGAACTTGCATAAACTAAAGGAATTTGATAGGCCACGCATGCCTCCCATACCTTCTTTGAATAATCTACATTAAGCTCATCAAAGATTTTTGTATTAAACTCCGTCGTATCCGTTCTAGCCCCGATATGAAAAAAGAATTCAACCTCTCGG
>JBIILT010000015.1:0-14077 GCA_044338355.1 Aquirufa sp. | reverse complement strand
GTCCCAAAGTCGCCATCAATCATATTCTTTCTCCGAGCGGAAGCTTTAAAGAAGCCGCCGCTCACGTGTACGATGCCTTACATCAATTAGAAAAATCAGGAGTCGAATTAATTATTGTAGAGCGTCTACCTAATTATAATTTGGGACGTACCATTAATGACCGGTTTGAAAGAGCCGCAGCCAAATGAAAAAACAATTACTTGTAAACGCTAAAATAATCAATGAAGGGGCTTGCTTCGATGCAGATGTGTTGATTCACCACGGACGCATTGAAAAAATCGCCCCTCATATTAGTGACTCCAATGCGGATGTTTTCGATATCAATGGGAATTTTCTAATCCCCGGAATGATCGATGATCAAGTGCATTTTAGAGATCCAGGATTAACCTATAAAGGGAATTTAACGACAGAATCCAGAGCTGCGGTAGCCGGCGGAGTCACCTCGTTCATGGATATGCCTAACACTATTCCTAATACGCTTACTCGTGATTTATTAGAGCAAAAATACCAGGCCGCGGCGCAGCAATCGCTTGCTAATTATTCCTTTTTCATGGGAGTAACCGCTGGGAATTTAGAAGAGGCTTTACGAGTGGATAATGAAAGCGTTTGTGGTATTACGGATGATGGATTATACTTTAATGAGCAGCAGATTTTAGCCAATAATCCGGAGTATTTAGAAAAGCTTTTCTCGCGGGCAGAAACGCTCGTAGCTTTACATAGTGAGGATGAATCCATCATTGATCGAAATTACGAGCGGTATTTTGATGAGACTCAGGGTCAAATTCCTTTTACTTTACATGCCAAAATTCGAAGTGTAGAGGCCTGCGTGACAGCCACTAAAAGGGTCTTAGCCATTCAATCAAAACACCAAAATAGGCTACACTTTTTTCATATCTCGACTGGGGAAGAAGCACTCCTTTTCTCGGATTCAGATGACTATTCAACGAAACGAGTAACGGCCGAAGCTTGTATCCATCACTTGTGGTTTACGGATGCTGATTAAGAAAAACGAGGTGGAGATATTAAATGGAACCCTTCCATCAAGACTGAAAATGACCGTCAAATGTTGATCCAGGCATTGAAAGACGGTCGTATAGATATCATTGCTTCTGATCATGCTCCGCATAGCAAGGAGGAGAAAACAGGAACGTATGAGCAAGTAAAATCGGGAGCACCGATCGTGCAACACACGCTGCCGCTCTTGTTTGAATTGTACTTTCGAGGGGAGATTTCCATCGAACAGATTGTTGAAAAAACCAGTCATCGGGTGGCAGATATTTACCGAATGAAAGAGAGAGGTTATTTGCGCGAAGGCTACTTTGCGGATGTGGTTGAAGTAGCACCTGGTTCTCCTTGGGAAGTGACCGAAAAATCGCTGCTCTACAAGTGTGGCTGGGCACCCGTTACAGGGGAAAAGCTGAGCACTAAAATTAAGCGCACCTTTGTGAATGGAAATCTCGTATTTCAGGAGGATAAATTTATTTCGGATGCCAAAGGATCCCGCTTATTTTTCGAAAAAATCAGGTAGCGTTTTTTTCATTAATACATCCCTTTGAGCATCATCCCCTAGCTGAAAAATATGTTCACCAATTTCCACAAATCCGTTTTTCTCGTAAAATCGCATGGCCCTGGGATTCTCTTCCCAAACGCCTAGCCAGATATAGGGAGACTTACGTGCTTTTGCGAGGGCTAAAGTTTGCTTGTAAAGTAAGGTGCCTACCTGTTTTCCCTGGTATTTCTGAAGCACATAAATGCGCTCAATTTCCAGTGCGTCTGGATCCTGTTTTTCATTTTGCGCATCACCCAAGTTTACTTTTAAATAACCGATTACTTCGTCTGCTTGAATGGCAACGTAAAACTGGGAATTTTCGTTTCGCAGTTCTTTCCCAAGTTTCTCCTCCGAAAATCCTTCCTCTAAATAAGCGGCCATATTCTCTTCTGTATTGCCATCCAAATAGGTTTCCGCAAAGGTTTGCCGCCCGATTGCCTGTAAGGCTGAGAGGTCTTCTAAGTTAGCTTGACGGATCTGTAGGTTATTCATAGAATGCCAAAGATAGCATTTGAACATAATTATCAGTTTACTTGAAAGCAGAAATGCGTAATTTAGGCGCATGAAAATTCCTCTCTACCAAGTCGACGCCTTTACGAACGAACGCTTTAAAGGAAACCCTGCTGCCGTTTGCCCTTTAGATTCGTGGCTTCCAGATGAGCTGATGCAAAACATTGCCCAAGAGAATAATTTGGCCGAAACGGCTTTCATTGTGGCCTCAGGCGAGGGATATAAAATTCGTTGGTTTACTCCCACCGTGGAAGTTGATTTGTGTGGCCACGCTACTTTAGCTAGTGCTCATGTGGTGTTTCACGAACTCGGCTTCTTAGGGGAAATCGTGAAATTTCACTCCCATCGTAGCGGCCCGCTAACAGTAGCTAAAAGGGGCGTAGAATTAGTTCTGGATTTCCCTAGTGATACTATTGAGCAAGTAGCCTTGGATTCGATTCCTGGTTCTGGACTTTCCAAAGCTCCGCGCGCTGTCTACAAAGGCAAAACGGATTACCTATTTGTCTATGAATCGGAGGCAGATATCAAAGCGCTCCAACCCGATTTCGAAGCCTTGAAAATTCATCCCGTACGCGGGATAATTGTGACGGCGCCGGGTGAAAAAGTGGATTTTGTATCCCGGTTTTTTGGTCCTGCTTGTGGGGTGAATGAGGAT
Organism: Aquirufa sp.; assembly: GCA_044338355.1. Lineage (GTDB taxonomy): Bacteria > Bacteroidota > Bacteroidia > Cytophagales > Spirosomataceae > Aquirufa. The sequence goes on along the minus strand of JBIILT010000015.1, from coordinate 11,363 downwards.
CCGGTGACGGGTACTGCCCATACGAATTTGACCCCCTATTGGTCTTCGGTTTTAGGAAAAACGACCCTCACAGCAGTGCAATTATCACAAAGAACCGGGTCGCTGACCTGTACGCTCAAAGGTGATCGGGTGGAAATTGCAGGAAGAAGTATATTGTATCTGAGGGGAGAGATTTTGGTGTAATATGTTAATTATAAGCATATTGGATTTTAATGTTGAAATTAAATTGTAATTTTGTGTTTCGATAATTCTTCAGTTATGAAAAACTTCTCAAATACAGAAAAACGAGTTGCTTTTTTTCAAAAGCAATTGGAGAAAGCAATGCCAGCTGTTAGACAACAAATCAAAGTCTACGAATCTCATGTCAAATTAGGTACTACAAATAAATCGCCTCAAGTAGCACCTCAATTTAATCATGCATAAACCTCGCTTGCTGGTCATCGCAGGATGTAACGGCTCAGGCAAATCTTCTTTTTCTCGGTCGTTAGTTCCCTCTGACTCGATTATACCATTTGATTATGATTTCCATTTCTTGAGCCGCTATAGGGGCTTATTAGAGATTGACATTAAGGAACAAATGGCTCATAATTTAGCATCATCAGATTTAATAACTGAAATTGAAGAAGCCTGGGAAACGGGTAAAGATTTTGCCTTTGAAACTAATTTTGATAACGACCCCATGTTTTGGCCTAATAAATTTAGAGCTAAAGGGTATGATCTTTTTTTGATATTTCTTTGTTTGGACTCGTTAGAGTTAGCTAATAAACGGGTTGCAATAAGAGTAGAAAATGGGGGACATTTTGTGCCTAAATTTGAAGTGGAGCGTAGGTATTATGCAGGATTTGAAAACTTGAATAAGTATTATGCTCAATTTGACTTTGTAGATATATTGGAAGGATCTGCTCATGGAAAAATGCCGGAGCACATCGTATCAGTTGAAAATGGGAAAGTGGTCTTTTCAACCTTGGAATATTTGTATCTACAAAAACTTATTCCTAAGTTAAGCCCCATCTAAACTTCAACTACAATAGCCTTTAAAAGTAATCTAGTCTAAACATTTTCAAAAGAAAAGGGTTTGTCTTGTAGGCAAGCCTTTTTTTTATGCAAGGCGTTAAAAAACAACATTTACCCTCCAAAATCTGTCCCGGCTGTAATCGCCCCTTCGCCTGGCGCAAGAAATGGGAGAAGAATTGGGATCAAATCATCTACTGTGGTGAAAAGTGCAGACGAAGTAAATAAGTTTACCGACGAGGATATCGACCGCATCATTCAAATGGCGTGGGAGGATCGTACGCCTTTTGAAGCGATTGAATTTCAGTTTGGCCTAAAAGAAAAAGAGGTCATCGAATTCATGCGATTGAATAGCAAGGAGTCCAGCTTCCGCATGTGGCGTAAACGCATGACGGGTCGTGGCACGAAGCATTTACAAAAGCGCGTTGCCGTAGATCCTCGTTTTAAATGCACCTTGCAACGAGGCATTAGCATGAATAAAATCAGCAAGCGCTAGTGGAATTTCCGACGACACTTGAAGCCGTTTTAGCCAGAATCGATGCATTCGATCCGGCTCACTATGCCCGATCCCGCAATTTTTTAAATGGTGGAGTCTCCTTCTTATCCCCGTATTTGTCCCGAGGATTTATCACGGTTCCACAAGTCGTAGCTCGACTAAAAGAGCGCGGCATCGGTATGGAACAGGCTGAAAAATTCATTCAAGAATTAGCCTGGCGGGAGTTTTATACCCGAACTTGGTTTCAGAAAGGGGATGGAATTTTTACAGACATTCGCCATCCGCAAGAGGGAGTGTTGAACAGCGGAATTCCGGTTGCAGTAGTAGAGGCGGAGACGGGAATTCGATCTTTGGACACTTTTTTAGCCACGTTTCCGCAGCGCGGGTATCTGCATAATCACCTGCGCATGTACCTGGCAGCCATCACCTGCAACGTGGGGAAATACCATTGGTCTGAACCTGCTGCTTGGTTGTATTACCATTTATTGGACGGCGATTTAGCAAGCAATGCGCTGAGCTGGCAATGGTGCGCGGGGACCTTTAGTAATAAGCTATACTATGTAAATCAGGAGAATGTTAACAAGTACACAGGCAGCAAGCAACAGGGCACTTTTTTAGATTTTAGTTACGAGGAGTTGACTTTTCGTGGGGTGCCTGAGGAATTGAGGGAATCAGCGAAAGCAGATCTTGTTTTTACGCCACCCGTGACGAAAGCACTCGAGATTCAGGAAGATCTACCCACCTTCGTCTATACCCATTATACCCTAGACCCTACCTTCCACGAAGGGGAAGAAGGCAACCGGATTTTAGTCTTAGAGCCGAGTCATTTCGCAAAGCATCCCATGTCTCTGCGGACGATTGAGTTTATCCTTTCGCTCGCTGAAAACATACCAGGCATTCAGATTTATTATGGAGAATATTCGGATTTACGCGTGCGTGGAATTTTCCGTGACCACCCCTTAAACGTCCATTTTCAAGGGGTGCGCGAAGCACATCCGACGATGGCTCCGGGATTAGTAGGGGAGTTCAACAGCTTCTTTTCTTATTGGAATAAATTAAGCAAAAAGCTGAGTTAGAAAGGTTTCAGCGTTATTTAAATGCGCCTCCTTTTTTTCCAAAGGCATCTTGTCCCAGGTACTAATCAGCATCGCCCAGCGCGGATTTTTGCGGAAGGTCTCTCTTTGTTTATCTAAGAATCGCCAAAACAAACCATCCCAAATCTCCTGCCATTCACCCTTCGGATAATCACTCATTTTCAAGATGTAATTCGACCCGCAGATATAGGGTTTCGTCGTCATCAATCCACCATCGCTGAATTGCGACATGCCATAGACGTTCGGAACCATCACCCAATCGTAGGCGTCGATGTACATTTCCATGAACCAGCGATAGACCGCGTCGGGTTTTATCTCGCATAATAACATGAAATTCCCCAGCACCATCAATCGTTCAATGTGGTGATTATAGCCCGTTTTTAATAGCTTACGAATCGTCTGATCGATGGGTTCTAATCCTGTCGTTCCGTCATAAAAGGCAGACGGCATTTCGTTTGTGAAGCCCCAGTAATTCGTGGTTCGTTGCTGCACGCTTATTTTGCGATAGAGCAATTGGACAAACTCGCGCCAGCCGATGATTTGACGAATAAAGCCTTCTACGCTATTTAATGGGCCATCACTTGCTGCGACACAGGCCACGACATTAGCAGGATTAAGTAATCCCACATTAATCAGCGGACTTAAAATGCTATGAAACAAAGTCTTTTCTTGTGCCTTGATAGCATCCTCATAATCGCCAAACAAATGCATCCGTTCTCTTAAAAACAACTCTAAGGCTGCTTGCGCTTCCACATGTGTCACGGGATAATAGGCTCCAGAAAAGGGTATGTCGCTAGAGCCTGGATTTTCGGAAAAATACTGCGAAACATAGGCGACCGCCTCACTTATGTATGCGTTCGGAACGACCTCTGGAAAAGGAGCCGGAATGAACGTATTCTTCGGAATTTTCTTTCTGTTTTCGGAGTCGTAGGTCCACTGGCCTCCTACTGGTTTGCCGTCTTCCTCTAGCAAGATCCCACGGTCTTTCCGCTGCTGGGTATAAAAAGCGGTTTGGTAATAAGGCTTGCGATTTCCTAAAAGGGAGGTGGCCGTATTTAAGAAATTAGGACTAGGTAAAAAACGAATGTCACCAGATCGGCGTAGGCGTCGTTCTAGTAGGTAATCATTGGGATCAAATAGCGTAATATCGCCTACTATTGAAGATGCTAATGCTACCTCAAAAGATCGCGAATCTTGTGAATCGATGTATTCCACTTTTTTTCCCGACGCACGTAAGCGATCTTCAAAAGCGCGCATGCTAGCCCGGTGAAAAATCAATTTCTGCTTGTGAAAGGCGTATTGCTTAAAGAATAAATTGGACTCGACGAGGTAAAAAATGTCTGCCTCTTGAGCCAAAGTCTCCTCAAATAATTGGTGTGGAAAAATCAGAAATGCGCTCATTTGTTCACGTGTTTTTTAAGGATTCGCGACCCCTCTTGCCGGGCCTTTTTTGTTTTGCGCATCGCCCAAACCTGGTCCGATGCCGTCTTCCTCGTCGCACTCAAATCCACAACCGGAGCGGGATAATCCACCCCAATTTTTACCCCATACAAGGTCTGTTCCATGTCGCTTAGTTTCCAAGGTTCGTGGATCAGTGTGGGAGGAACCTGTGATAATTCGGGAATCCATTTTTTGATGAAAATGCCATCCGGATCATGGGCGTAGGAATTCTTAACTGGATTGTAAATTCGGATGGTATTGATGCCTGTTACACCCGCTTGCATTTGGATTTGTGGGTAATGAATCCCCGGTTCATAATCAAGAAATTGCCGCGCTAGAAAATGGGCTAAATCCTGCCAGTCTTGCCACAGATTAAACACAAAAAACGAAACGACCATCGCCCGCATTCGGAAGTTTAAATAACCCGTCGCGACCACGCAGCGCATGCAAGCATCTACAAGTGGAACGCCGGTATGACCGGTTTCCCAAGCCTGAATTAATCGTTCATCGCGGTCTTTCTCAAGCGCTTGATAGGCCTTATTCACTGGCTCAAATTCCATGCGCGATTCATCCTCAAACTTCTGCATAAAATGCCCTTGCCAGTGGAGTCGGGAAGTAAAATTTGCGAGTGCCCGTTTATTCGCAGCGGTCTTATAATGCTGCATTGTGAAGGTGTGTGCCATCCGCATGCTGATATTCCCGTAGGTTAAATAAGGCGAGATGCGGCTACAACCTCGTCTACTCGCTTCCGGCTTACTGATAGAAAAACTATAGGAGGGGTGTCGCGTTTCGATGAAACTTTTCAAGTATTTCCATCCCCAGTACTCGCCCCCTTCTTGGAAGATGGGATTGCGTGTCTGAAAAGAGGATGGCAGGTCAGGGCCTTTCAGTTTTGTATATAATTCAGCAGACAACGAAAGTAAATTCCAATCACCGTCCCGCTGAAAAAATGGTTCGTGCCACATCGTTTCTTCCCAACGTTGTTGCCACGTTTTGCGCGATTTCAAGCGGCGAATCACGCCGCCGGTGGGCGTCTCTTTCCAGGAGATGCCAGCGCTACGACAAAAGGTAGACACTGCTTTGTCCCGCTCAAAACTAAGCCCATTTCCAATCTCTTCGTGAGAAAAAATGGTCTTGATATCGTACACAGAAGCCAATGCCTGAAACACAGGAAGCACCTCAGAATGAAATAAGTGAAGGATTCCGTTTCGGTCATCTAAACGTCCTTGCATTTCCACTAGTGACTCGTGGATAAATCGCCAGTGACGAACATCGCTGTCTGGGAATGCGATTAGGGATGGCTCAAAAAAGTAAACCAACAACACCGGTATATCAGAATCCAAAGCCCTGTATAAGGGCTCGTGATCCGTGAACCGAAGATCACGTTTGAACCAGACGATGTTGATAGGGTTTTTGGCCATAAAACACTAACCGATAAAACGCATAGGATGTTTTCAGAAAGAAAAGGCCTACCTTTGCACCATTTTAAAACTTAATGTATCAGAATGAAACAATTGTTGGCCTTATGCTTTTTTTTAGCCGCGTTCACAATTAACGCTCAGACTGGTAGTATCGAAATGAGCACAGGGGGCTTCTCTTTCATTCCTGCCTTTACTTCGAGAGAGCCTAATATAATCATCAATGCCAGCACAAATCCGAAACGGAAATTAGTAGGCTCCATGATGTATATGATGCGTATTCAAAGCATGACGCCTACAACTGTAGTCTTATTTACACGCTACCGATTTATTGATAAGAAATTGAAGGCCATCATAGGGATTCACATGCCGGCATTTCAAATGACGGAGGAGTATAAGGTGACTAGCTTTTTTGGTCGGGATTTGACGATGTCTTATCCCGTGAATACAAAATGGAGTCTGGGGTCTTTCATTTTAAATGGAGATGCGCGAAATACGGATTTTAAAGTGACTCTTGTGTCTGGAAACACGAATTACCACCATAAAAAATGGAATTTCTTGTCTCAAGGCTATTACCTCACAGTGGGTGATTTAACCGGCGTTGCAGAGACGATTTCGTATGATATTAACGCGCATTTTCAGGCCAAAGCCTTTGGTAATTATACCTTAACTGATGGTAATTTTATCGGGACGGTTGGCGTGAAATATAACCTATAGGTTTTTCGCTTTGAATGTCCAAGTGAAGTAAAATTCAGCTACGATTTCGCCCGCTTGATTTCGGCCTATCGAAGTGACCTGCAATTTTGAACCAGCTGGATTAGCTAAAGCTTCATTCACCGTATCGCGCAACGCCTCGCCATCTTCGCAGGTAAAAATAATTACCCCAGTCGCCTTCTTCAGGAACTTAGCCTCCAGATTTTCGACGAGCATACTCACCGCCGGCTGACGCTTGTATACTTGCCCAAAAGCCAACATCCCACAACTCATTTCCGCAGCCATCGCCTCTACGGCAAAATACATCGAACGAAACGGATTCTGATTAAACCACGAAAGCTTCACGCGAACTCCGCACGATTTTTCATCAAAATGCTTGATGGATAGTCCTGCCCAAAAGGCGGATGACAGTTTTTGGAATACAAAAAACTTAAATAGTACAGGGTTTGTGATGATTCGTTTGAAGGCAGGGAAGTGTGGGTTCATTTGTTAATTTCCAATAATAATGATCGTGTAATTCTGAGCCCTAATTTATGGAATGTTTTTTGAAATAGAATTAATCTCTTTGCTTCCTTACGTTTGAACTGCTGGCATTCTTGAGCCATTGCGCCTGTTCCTTGGCTACTTTTAAGGTAACAGCAGGCTGTTTAGTTAAGGCAGCAGTGGCCATCTTGGCTCTCTCGAGAAAAGAAATGGAAGGATTCATTTTACAAAGTTAAGTGAATGTAGTTCATTCAACTTTTAGCCATTAAATACCCTAAATTTTCTTCCTGCGCCTGCTTAGCTAAATAGTCTAAACTTGCTTTTCTAGTGCTTTTAAGTGCAAGCTCGTAGGTAGTCAAATCTTGTTGTGTAATACGGCGATGGCTACCTGTTTTGTGATAAGGAATTTTACCTTCCTCTAAAAGTTTTACAACATGTGGACGTGAAACTTGGAGAATATCTGCGGCTTCTTGTGTACTTAATTCTGCGTTGGTTGGAATGATTGTTATTTCTTTTCCTTCTGACATGAAAAGTAGAATTTCCTTTAGAAGGGAAACGGCTTTATCCGGCAATTCAAGACTATTTTTCGTCTCCTGAAACACAAGTTTTACCTTGTTTTTTTTAAATGATCGATAGCTATTTCGTTCGTTTATTAATGCTTCAAAACTAGCTTTTGCTATTTTTTGATCTGTATGGGATGTTTTTTCTGAGGTAGCGCTCATGTCGTTTCGTTTATTTCGTTTAAAGCTAATCATTTAAACGAAACAAACAAAACAGCTTATTGATAATTATTAATAACTCAACCCATGCCCAAACGCAAACAAACCATACCCCGGACCTTCCATATACCCCGGAACATCTGATTTATTTGCATCCACCACCGCTTGATTCAATGGAGTCGTAAATGGCATTTTGCCTGATGGATTATAAGCTCCCGTTACGATATCCAAAAGCGCTTCTTGTGTCGTCCCAAAAGTTGCAATAATGGACGAAGCCTTCCCCTTATCGATTTCACCAATCACCCATGGGTTTGTGTAATTGATTGCTAGGATCGTTGGTTTCGCGTTCAATAGTTCATTCACATGTGCGACGTCGATGCGATTAGCGGACAAATTCAAATCAATTTTCGCGCCTTGAGAGCTAAATAAGCCACCAGCTGAGGGAATTAACCACAATAAAACGACATCCGCTTCTTCTTTCGTGGATACGAATTCTAATCCCGGATAGTTTGGTTTTGAGACCTTGATCGCCTCTGCCGCGTTGCGACCCGAGTTGAAATAGGTTTCAAAATAGACTTTAGTCTTCTTTGCAATAGGCAAACGCTTTTCGTCGTTACGTACTAGCACGATAGATTTACGAAGGGCTAAATTAGCCGCATCTACCGCCTCTTTATTACCTACGATTTTCACCGCTTCCTCTACATTCACATACGGATTCTCGAATAGACCTAACACGAATTTCTCCGTTAGTAATTTCGTTACTGATTGATTAATACGCTCCTCTGACACCATTCCTTTTTTTGCCACTTCGATTAACGACGTCGGGTCAGCTGAGCCAGAGAAGATATCAACACCAGCATTCAATGCTTTTTGGTAGCGCTCCGCAATAGTCATGTTTTCTACACCCCAAGGCATCATTTCGATAGGGCCTGTATCTGAATTGATGATGCCTTTGAAGCCTAATTTGCCTTGTAACAAATCACCAATCATGGCCTTGTTGAACGAGAAACCGACCTCTTCGAATTCTTTGCCTTTCGGTGCAGAGTAGTAGGGCATAATTGCTGAAGTTCCTGCCGCGATTGCCGCCTTAAATGGCTTCACATGAAAGTCAAACATCCCACCTGGATAGTGTGCAAATTTTCCCCAATCGAAGTGAGAATCTTGTCCACCTTCTTGCGGCCCGCCGCCTGGGAAGTGTTTGGTGGTCATCGCCACGGACGAAGGCGATAGTTTTGTTCCTTGGAATCCTAAAACGATTTGGGTAATCATATTCGATGCTAAATCAGCATCTTCGCCAAAGGTTCCTTCTACACGACCCCAACGAGGCTCTGTTGCTAAATCAGCCATGTACATGTAGCCTTTTCGTAGACCTACCGCACGCCATTCGGTCGCGGCTGTTTCTGCAAATTTGCGGGTTAACGTAAAGTCGCGCATGGCTGCCAAACCTAATTCACCCGGCCATTTCGAGAAGGACGTTACGCCTACGCTTAATCCTACCGAGGCATCTGTAGTCACGTGATTTCGTGGATTGGAAGCCACGATTGCGGGGATACCCAAACGTGTTGATTCACAAAGTTCTTGTAGATTATTCGACCATTTGGCTAAAATCGCCGGCTCAGCATTCGCCCGTAAAATGAAATGGCGAAGGTGAAATTGAGTTACCCCTTTTGTCGTACCTGCAGCTCCCATATTAGGTGATGCCAATGGTTTGCGGGTAAACATATTGGTATTTTGGACTTGATCCTCTTCGTTAAAACCTTCCGTGATTTTCGGTCGAGGTCCTGCACTACCCTGAACCCCATTATTGAAAACTTGATCACCTCCCATACGGGTTGTGCTGATCAGCATGAAGCCTACTTTTTCTTCCATAGTCATTTGGGATACCAAGTCCTTCGCTCGTTCCGCCACTGGTAAACGCCAGTCCTCGTATTTATCGAGTTTATTATTCTTGTTTAAATCTTTAAAGGATAATTTTCCGATACGTAAAGTGGGCGCTTTCATGGCCACTAACACAGGTTGCGTTTGTGCGAATAGAGAGCCAGATGCAAAAAGCAAGGCCAAAAGGACACGTGATTTCATAGGTTTTTTCTTTCTTTGTATAGGAAAGCACATTCGAACCTATTTCTAATCAGATGAAAGACCCTAATGTAGACGAATTCATACAAAGTGCCGACAAGTGGCGTGCAGAGATGGCGTATTTGCGTCATATTTTACTCGACTGTATGATGATCGAAACTTATAAGTGGAAGACCCCGGTGTATATGGTAGGTAAGAAAAACATCATTGCCATCTCTAGTTTAAAAGAACATTGTGCCTTAAATTTTTTCAATGGAGCGCTGCTGCAGGACGAGGAGGGGATATTAATTAGGCCCGGCGAGCATACGCAATTAGGTCGTTGGATGAAGTTTAGTTCGGTGGAGCAGATTTTGGTCAAAGAAGACCTCATTAAAGCCTACATCCTAGAAGCTATCGAGGTAGAAAAGCTAGGACTTAAATTAGATAAGCCAGCAGAGATACCATTTCCAGCAGAATTAGTCACTATTTTCGCCGCGAAGCCTACCCTGAAAACAGCCTTCTCAACACTCACTCCAGGTCGCCAGCGTGCCTATTTGCGCTTTTTTTCAGACGGGAAGCAGTCCGAAACACGCACTTCACGCATCGAGAAAAATGAAAAGTACATCCTAAAAGGCATCGGTATTACCGATTGCATTTGTGGTTTAACAAAACGAAAACCGAGTTGCGATGGATCCCATAGAGCCATCGAGAATTTTAAGAGATGACGCAAAGAAGTCATAAGAAAGGCGTTTGTTGCCCCGCTTTTTAACCCCAATTTTGCCCCATGAATTTTGGAGAACAATTAAAGGAAATCCGCACCTCGAAAGGATTAACCCAAAACGAGCTTTCTGACAAGAGCGGTATCGCCTTGCGGACCGTTCAACGCATGGAGCGCAACGAAGGGAAACCGAGTTTGTATTCGATGAATGCGATTGGGGATGCCTTAGGGGTGAATTTGACTTTATTGTATGCTCCAGACGATGAAACCGAAAAACGAAATATCATGGAAAGCACCGACGTACAATTGTGGGCAATTGCGAAGAAACGCGCGAAGTTTAAAAGAGGCTTAGGGGCCTATTCAGTAGTTATCCCTTTTCTGTGGGTTATTTGGTTTTTAACCTCACAGGATAAAGATATTAATCGCATTCCGTGGCCTATTTGGCCGATGTTAGGGTGGGGGCTAGGACTGGGAATTCAATATGTGAATGCCTATGTTATCGAAGTAGGTTCGCTGGAGCAACGGGAGTACGATAAGTTGAAGGGCCAAAAATAAAGCCAGCCACCCTTTCGAGCAGCTGGCTTTCAATTCAACCTAAAAAGACTATTTAAAAGTCACATCGAAACGATCTAAGTTCATCACCTTCGTCCAAGCCGCTACGAAATCCTTCACAAATTTAGTTTGTGCATCTTTCGTTGCATAGACTTCAGCAAGAGCACGAAGCTCTGAATTCGATCCGAAAATTAAGTCGGCACGCGTTGCCGTTGCAACCACAGCCCCTTTTTCGTTTTTACCTACGTATTCTTCTTTTGCTTCGTCTGTTGGCTTCCAGGTAGTTCCCATCTCTAACAAGTTCACAAAGAAGTCATTTGTTAACGCGTCTTTCTTCGTCGTAAATACGCCGTGTTTCGAACCGTTGTAATTCGTGTTCAACACACGCATACCACCTGTTAATACGGTCATTTCTGGCGCAGTCAAGGTTAATAATTGTGCTTTGTCTACGAAGATTTCTTCTGTCGAAAGCGTGTAACGTGTTTTCGTATAGTTACGGAAACCATCACCCATCGGCTCTAATAAGCTAACGGATGCCACATCTGTTTGCTCTTGTGAAGCATCCATACGACCTGGTGTAAATGGAACAGTGGTTTTCACACCTGCATTCGCTGCTGCTTTTTCTACCGCTGCTGAACCACCTAACACGATTAAGTCTGCCAT
>JBIILT010000182.1:0-3971 GCA_044338355.1 Aquirufa sp. | reverse complement strand
AAAAAGCTACTCAAGGAGCAACTCGTGATGCATACAAATTAGAGTTCACTGCAAGTGGTGCTCCAGTTCCTGCTGCAAATTATGTAATCAAAAATTACACTGCTGCATGGAGTGATAAAGATGTTGCTCGTAAAGCAGTTCGTTTTGAGACACGTCTTGAATTTGCTATGGAGGGACACCGTTTCTTTGACTTACAAAGATGGGGAGTTGCTGCAGAGGTATTGAACGCTTACAACGCTGTTGAGGCAACTAAGCGTGTATACAAGAAAGGTGCTACTTTCGTAAAAGGTAAGCACGAGTTCTTCCCTCTTCCTCAAGAAGCAATTGACCAATCTGAGAAAGATGGAAAACCAACTTTAGTACAAGATCCTTCTTACAAATAGTATTTAAGGAAATTTGCTAATTTTTAAAGAACAGAGATGGCGTTTGCTGTCTCTGTTCTTTTTTTTTGCTATTTTTAGTAAATAATTTAGTCCATTTATGAAATTCAATTCCTCTTACCTCAGCCTATATTTTATTTTGTTTTGTAGTTTGTTACAAAGCTGTCAAAGTCAAGAAGATAGTTTATTTACTGAGCTCTCAGTTGATGAAACAGGTATTCAGTTTTCGAATAGAATTACTGAAAATGACACAATGAACATTCTCACATTTGAATATGTGTACAATGGTGGTGGTGTGGCTTTAGGTGACTTTAATAATGATCAAAAAGTAGATATTTACTTTACCGGGAATCAGGTCGCTAATCGCTTGTACTTGAATGAGGGTGTCGATAAAAATAATCAACTGAAGTTCAAGGATGTTACTAAACAGGCAAATGTGGCTGGTGAAGGAAAATGGAATTCTGGGGTAGCTTTGGTAGACATTAATAATGATCATTTGCTTGATATTTATGTCTGTGCTACCGTTAAGAAAGTAGGGAAAGAAAGGGCTAATATTCTCTATGTAAACCAAGGATTGGATAAACAAGGTGTTCCTAGTTTTAAGAATATGGCGGAGGAATATGGCATCGCTGATACAACACATACGACCAATGCGAATTTCTTTGATTACGATAATGATGGTGATTTAGATCTTTATGTGGTAGTCGATGAAATGGCAGACATTAATTATCCTAACATGTATCATCCTAAGGTAAAAGATGGCTCATCAAGATTAACCGACAGATTATACCGAAATGATTATGACCCTAAAACGCGACATGCTCATTTTACAGATGTCTCTAAAGAAGAAGGTATTTTGATTGAAGGTTTTGGCCTAGGAATTAATATTACAGATATTAATCAAGATGGTTGGAAAGATATCTACGTGACGAATGATTACCTCAGTAATGATTTAATGTACATAAATCAACACAAAAATGGTAAGCATACTGGTTTTATCGACCAAGCCGATCTCTATTTTAAGCATACTTCTCATTCTGCGATGGGAAATGATGTCAATGATATCAATAATGATGGTTTAGTGGATATTATGGCTGTTGATATGATGGCTGCGGATAACTACCGTAAAAAAATGCTCACCATGGCCAATAATTATCAAACGTATCAAAATAACGATAAGTTTGGTTATGCTTTTCAGTTTCCACGAAATACGCTACAGTTAAATCGCGGAAAAGACCCTAAAACAGGTATTCCGGCCTTTAGTGAAATCGGTCTGTTTGCGGGTGTTGCTGAAACAGATTGGAGCTGGACGCCCATGGTAACTGATTTTGATAATGATGGACTTCGGGATATGATTATAACGAATGGTTTTCCAAAAGATATTACAGATCAAGATTTCATGGTCTATCGTGCTGAAAGCGGAAATGTCGCCGAGCCAAAATACCTTTTAGAGATGATTTCTTCTGTGAAAATCCCGAATTATGCATTTAGAAATACGGGTAACTTAGGTTTTGAAGATGTTTCTCAAAAATGGGGAATCAAAAATCCCAGTTATTCCAATGGAGCAGCTTATGCTGATTTAGATAATGATGGAGATTTAGATTATGTGGTTAATAATATCAATGATTCAGCCTCTGTTTACCGCAATAATGCCATGCAACTTGCACCGGAAAAAAGCCATTTTCTTCGTGTTCAACTGAAGGGTTCGGATCAAAATATTCACGGAATTGGGGCAAGCATACAAATTAAATACAATAAAAATCAACTACAATTTTATGAATGTACACCCTACAGGGGGTATTTATCTACTATTGAATCTATTGCGCATTTTGGTTTAGGTGAAAGCAAAGAGATAGATGAATTAAAAATTAGTTGGCCAAATGGGAAGCAACAAATTTTAAGGCATCTGAAAGCTAATCAGGTGATCACTTTAGAAGAAAAAAATGCGCAATACTATTCGCCGAATTTGGTGAAGTCACCTACTTTATTCACAGAAGTGAGCGATCAACTGAACCTACTGTATAAGCACATTGAAGACGATGCCATTGATTTCAATAATCAAAAATTGCTGCCCCACAAATTCTCTCAACAAGGCCCCTGTCTTGCTGTAGGAGATGTTAATGGGGATTTAATCGAAGACGTGTTTATAGGCGGGTCTAGTAAGCATAAAGGCAATTTTTTGATTCAAGATAAGAATGGAAACTTCAAGTCTATGGATCTACTTTCTGGTGTAGAAGGTTTTGCTAAAAGTCAAGAGGACATGGGTGCATTGCTTTTTGATGTGGATAATGATCGAGATTTAGATTTATACTTAGTAAGTGGGAGTAATGAATTACCCTTACTGGATCCAGGTTACCAAGATCGAATATTCATCAATGATGGCAAAGGGCATTTTACGGAGAATAATTCCATTTTGCCCGCATTTGCTAAAAGTGGTTCCTGTGTGAAGGCAGTCGATTTCGACCATGATGGTGATCTAGATCTGTTTGTTGGAAATAGAGTTGAACCTGGTTTTTACCCGAGACCTGTGAGTAGTTATCTATTGAGGAATGAATTTCCAAAATTGAAATTTACGGATGTGACGAATCAAATCGCGCCTGAATTAAATAAAATCGGATTGATCTCTGATGCTTTATGGTCAGATACGGATAATGATGGCTGGCAAGATTTGATTTTGGCAGGTGAATGGATGCCAATTAAAATTCTTAAAAATGAGAAAGGCAAATTCAAATCGATTCAATCTACGGGAATTGAACACAAATCGGGTTGGTGGAATAGTTTAGCTGCAGGCGATTTTGACAATGACGGCGATATGGATTATGTGGCTGGGAATTTAGGCCAAAACACCTTGCACCGAGCAAGTGATGATACACCAGCTAAAATATACGCCGCAGATTTCAATGGAGATGGTACTTTTGATGCCATTCCAACGGTGTATTTTAAAGATCTAAAAGGAAAGAAAAAAGAATTTCCGTTCAATACGAGAGACGATTTGGCTAAACAATTTATACAGATTAGAAAAAGATTTGATAACTATGCCAAATTTTCCGTCGCTGGTATAAATGATGTGTTAACCAAGGAGGAATTGGGTAAAGCCTTGGTTTTAGAAGCTAATTGGATGAACTCTAGTTATATAGAAAATCTAGGTAAAGGGAAATTCAGGATTTTCGCCTTACCTCGATTAGCCCAAGTTTCACCTGTTTTAGCGATCCAGGTTCAGGATTTTGATGAAGATGGCAACTTGGACATGGTATTAAGTGGAAATGATTACGGCAACGAAATAAGTACAGGTCGATTAGATGCATCTAAAGGTTTGTTTTTGAAGGGAAATGGTCAAGGGAAATTTAGAGAGATTCAGTTAGGGCAAAGTGGTTTGAATTTTGATGGAGATAGTAAAGCTTTGGTCAAAATCAAGTCGAGTAAAGGAAATTTGCTTTTAATGAATTCGCAAAATCTCGGACCTTTAAAAACCTACGCTTTGAATAAACCAGCGAAAGATTTCATAGTAGATAAAGAGGAGTTTTCGGCCATACTAACGTTAAAGAACGGCAAGAAAAGAAGAGAGGAATTTCCTTTAGGGAATACACATAT
>JBIILT010000181.1:0-3972 GCA_044338355.1 Aquirufa sp. | reverse complement strand
CCAGGTTTTACTAGTGGTAAAACAGATTGAAGGATATTTTCTGGCGATAGGGAATCATTATAATCTCCTGTTATTACTGACCATAAAATAACATTGTTCATTCCAAGATACATTTTGCGTGTAATTCGACCGTAAGGGGGACGAAAGCCAATGGAATTGATTTGTTGCTGAACAAAAACCTCTTCACACTCCTTAACATCTTCTTTATAGGAGGTATAATCCATTTTCCAGGCATTGCTATGGTTCATCGTATGGTTTCCAATGCTGTGTCCTGCCGCCTGAATACGCTGAATAATACGCGGATTATCTACCACATTCTTACCAATACAAAAAAATGTAGCTTTTGCTCCAAATTCCGCTAAGCATTCTAGGACAAAATCCGTAATTTCAGGAGTTGGTCCATCGTCAAAGGTTAGATAAACTTGACGATCAGCCGCTTTTGTCCATGTGAAATGTGGAAAAATGGCTGGAATGAACGATGGTATTTGGTAATAAACCTACAGAGTTTTAATGACGCAAATTAGCACTTCCTCTTCAGAAAAAATAATCTTAGGCATTGACCCGGGGACACGTTTCCTTGGTTATGGCTTATTGCGTATAAATAATGACAAGGTAACAGTGTTGCAGTATGGAGTTTTGAATTTAACTAAATACACGACACAAGGAGCTAAATTCTTGAAGATTCATGAACGAATTTTGGGAATTTTAGAGGAGTTTCTACCTGATGAGATTGCTATTGAATCTCCTTTTTTTGGTAAAAACATCCAGTCAATGTTGAAATTAGGTCGAGTGCAAGGAATGGTCATGTCTTTGGCCTTCTCTAAATCGATTCCGATCGCAGAATATGAACCTAAAAAGGTGAAACAATCCGTGACAGGAAATGGAAATGCGTCAAAAGAACAAGTAGCGAAAATGGTCGAAATTATCGGAAATATTAAGCTTGATGCTAAAATGCATGATGCCACCGATGCACTTGGAATCGCCATTTGTCATCATTTCCACAATAAAAATATCAGTTCAACAATGAAAGGAACCAAGAAGGGATGGGGAGCTTTTGTAACAGAAAACCCAGAAAGAATTAAATAAGTTCGGCTAATTGCTTATTTACTTCCTCTAAAGTCGAGACAGGGGAGAAACAATAATCACCAACACACAATAAAAAACCTTCTATTTCAGTGGAGGGTACATAAACGAGTTGATCTTTGTCTATGCACCATTTGTAAGCATCCAATTGCTCACTAGATCCTGCATATTTCAACATAGCTCTAGGATGTTCAATCCATTCTGAATAAATACGAAGCCAGTTCGCAAAATAGGCTGGATGAGCAATAGATCTTTCGAGTATTTGCGATAACATGGCTCGCCCTTTTAAAGTATAATCGGCATTGTTTCGTAAAATACCTAGCCATAAAAAAGCCTCACATAACATGGAATTAGAGGATGGCATTACAGAATCCATTACCTCTACTTTTTCGGCAATTAGGTAGTCTGCCTTACTCGAACGGTATTGATACAATGATAGTTCTGGATGTTTAAAATCAGCGCTTATCACTTGTAGAAGGTCATTTGCTTTATCTTTATAGGCTGTTTCTGATGTTACTAAATACATTTGGATATAAGCCAAAACCAAAGCCGATAGATCATCTAAAAAAGCACCAATAGGTTCACGTGAATACTGAGCCTGATGTAACCAAAGATCTCCTTTTTTTAGATGAGTTTGAATTGATTTTAGTAAATCTAAAGCACTTTGCAAATCCTCCTTACGACCAAAAACTTGGTATACCTCCACAAAAGCTGACACTAATTGCGCATTCCAAACCAATACTTCCTTGGTATCTGTTCCTGGTCTTACTCGCGTTAGTCTAGCAGCGCGCAATACATTCATTTCTTTTTCAAAATGCGCATTTAAAACAGGAGATGATTTAAATAAAATATTGTGTCCATTCTCCCAATTTCCATTTTTTGAAATTGAATACGTTTTTAAAAACTCTTCATTTTTTAATGCATTAAGTTCATCAAAAGTCCACGTGTAAAATAGTCCTTCTTCACCCTCTGAATCTGCATCTAAAGAGGAATAAAATAATCCACGAGGCGAAAGCAATTCTCTCTTTAAAAAAGATATCGTATCAAAAATGATCTCTTGATATAATGGATTTCTTTCTTTTTTAAAAGCTTTCGTGTAAGCTGATAACAATTGGGCGTTGTCGTACAGCATCTTCTCAAAATGTGGGCAAAACCATTCAGAGTCTACCGAATAGCGTGAAAATCCACCTCCTACGGCATCGTAGATTCCACCCTGTGCCATTTTTTCTAACCAAATCTTTTGTAAACTTGGTAATCCTAATTCGATAGAAAGAGAACTAGGGACTGAATACAAAAACTGAATTAAAGAGGGGAGAGGAAACTTAGGGGCTTTATTAATACCTCCAAAAACAGGGTCTAAAGCAGATTTAATTTTAGTCAAAGCAGCAGGAATAACCGCCGCTGTTTCTGATAAATCAGAATGAGCAAAGAAAGTGGCATTTTCAGATAGACTTTCGGCAAAACTATCTGCAGATTTAGTCAAGTCTTCCCGATTGTTTACAAAGGCATTATGAATAGAGTATAAAAGCTGAATCCAGTTCGCTTTTTTGAAATAGGTGCCACCATAAAAGGGTTTTTGGTCCGGTAACAAAAAAACATTTAGTGGCCAGCCGCCATTCAAACCCATCTGATGAAGTGCCTCCATATAGAGCATATCCACATCCGGACGTTCCTCTCGATCCACTTTTATATTGACAAAATGAGCATTCATAATAGCAGCAACCTCTTCATTTTCAAAGGATTCGTGCTCCATTACGTGACACCAATGGCATGCCGCATACCCAATACTCACTAAAATAGGCTTATCTTCTTTTTTAGCACGCTTCAAAGCCTCAGGTCCCCAAGGTTCCCAATGTACAGGGTTGTTTTTATGTTGCAATAAATAGGGAGAAACTTCCGAACCGAGCTTATTCATCTGAATTAGTAAAATAGATTCGTAAATTTGCACAAAATACTCGTATGATTGACCAAAGAGATTTCGTTCTTAGCCCCGATATTGCTCATTCACAAGATAAGCTTGCTAGTTTTTTAACAACTGAAATGGGAGAGTCCTATCTAGCGGCTTGTACTTATCGCATCGAAAAAAGGTCAATAGATGCTAGAAGTAGACAAATCAAAGTCAATCTTCGCATTGGATTTTATGAAAAAGGCCATGATTTTAGCCTTTCATCTCAATTACCTACGTTACCTAAAGACGCAAAAAAAGTCATCATCATTGGATCAGGTCCAGCCGGATTATTTGCTGCGATTGATTTTATCAAAAAAGGTATCAAACCTATTGTGTTAGAACGCGGCAAGGATGTTCGTGATCGCAGAAGAGATTTAGCCGCCATTAACCGCTTTAATTTAGTGGATCCTAATTCCAATTACTGTTTTGGTGAAGGGGGCGCCGGTACCTATTCAGATGGTAAATTATATACGAGAAGTACGAAGCGGGGTGATATCAAAAGTGTTTTAGAGACATTTGTTGCACACGGTGCGAATAGTGATATTTTATTTGAAGCTCATCCTCATATAGGAACCAATAAATTGCCTGGTATTATCGCTTCGATGCGCGATGCAGTCATTACAGCGGGTGGAGAAGTGCACTTTCATCACCGCGTAGTTGACTTTTTGATCGAGAATAAATCAATAAAAGGAGTTGTTTGCTCAAATGAAAAAGAATTTCAAGCGGACCGACTCTTATTAGCTACAGGCCATTCAGCCCGTGATATTTTCCAATTATTACAGAAAAAAGGAGTATTAATTGAAGCTAAACCTTTCGCTATAGGTGTTCGAATCGAACATCAACAGTCCTTTATTGATCAAGCACAATACAAGGTAAAACAGAGACCAGAATACTTGCCACCAGCGAGTTTTAGTTTGGTGACACAAAGTAATTTCCAGGGT
>JBIILT010000014.1:0-14168 GCA_044338355.1 Aquirufa sp. | reverse complement strand
GCAAATGCATTATTTAATTGAACTGTATTGTAACGCTCGTTAAGTCCACGAATGTTAATAAAACGCTCACCGAAGATGGTCACACCCGGAACACGCTTCACCACTTCTGCCGCTGTACGGTCTAAAGTTTTTGTAATTTGAGAAGCAGAAATTCCACTCATCACTAATTGAGACGCTTTAATTTCTGATATGACAGAAACCTCGGTATTAGTAAGTTTCTGAGCTACAACTTTGACCTCGGCTAAAGTAGAGCTTGTCTCTTGGATGTTTAAGTTCAATTCAGTGACTTGACCTGCTTCTACTTTAACTCCTTCATAAATTTTAGAATCATAACCTACATAAGAGATTTTTAAGGAATAAGATCCTGCAGGAAGCTTAGCTATAGAAAAGAAACCATTAATGTCCGTGGCAGCTCCTTTATTAATGCCTTGCACCAAAATGGTAGCTCCGATAATGTCTTCTTTCGTTTTTTCGTCTTTAATGGTACCGCGAAGAGTTCCTTCTTGAGCAAATGCCGCTGTTGAGAGCGATAAGAATAAGATGATTAGATTGGTGTATTTGTTCAATAAATTCATAAAGTATTTGGATACTGGTGATTTTGATTACACAAAAGTATCCTCTCCAACGCTGGTCTTAGTTATCCAAATGTTAGGCTTTTGTTAAGGAAATGTTAAATGTGAATGTCGTTTCTTAACAATTCCATAACATGGAGATTTATCGCAGATAATTTCACTTTTTTAGGGCATTTTATAGTACAATTTCAAGTTTTTGCATTTTTTATAGAAGAACTTTCTTGGAAAAATGAAAATTAACGCGGATTTAACTTGTGGGTAATGTTAAACGCCTAGTTTTGGGACAACAAACGGAAATAATTCCGCCTAAGTTTTTTTAATATCAACATTATGAAAAAGTACACATTTGCTGTCTTATTTTTCGCAGCTAGTCTGTCTGTCGTTTCTGCCGCTAATGGAGCAGAATTATCTCTTCCCGTGAACATCGAATCTGTAGGTAAATTAAAATATATGGTCTCAGCAAAAGCGGGAGCCACCGTCGTGATCTACGATGGAGAAAATAACGAGATTCACAAGGAAGGAATCGCAACGCAAAAATTATTCAATTTGGCGGGATTGGCTGATGGAAACTACCGCATGGTGGTATTTGATATCAAAAAAAATGTGATCACAGCTAAGTCATTTAAGATCAAAACTGAAGTGAAGCGCGATATCGTCGCGATGAACTAATCCCCTTTAAAGCACTAAATAGTGAAAAATTGAGGGTAAAAAGGCGGACCAGTGGTTCGCCTTTTTCTATTTAAAGTATTTGATTGAATTCGATGATCTCGCCGTTCGGGCCTTTGACATTAAAGAAGCGCGTACCTTTTTTCCAAAAGGCCAGGAACGTAGGTTCCTTTTCGATAATATCAAATCCAGCGTGCTTCAACGCTTCAAAGGCGTAATCGACATCTTTCACGTCGATCGCGAAATGGTCGATGTGACCGACTTTGCGCTGTTTGATTTCGGCTAATTGCTTTTCTGGCATTTGGTACAATTCTACGATCACCTCGTTATTTTTCATCATCACACAAGTGCCAAAACCACCATCAAATTCAAAGGGTGATTCCATCACATTCTCGAAGCCAAGGCGCTCGTAAAAAGGAATGGAGATTTCCATGTTGTGAACGGGAATTCCGATGTGTTGGATTTTATGGATAAAGTCGATTTTCATAGCTTTTGGATTTGATGCAAAATACAACATTTTGAAAAATTAACACTGTTAAGTATATTTACGCTGTAATTATAAAAATATGAGCATAGTCGCCAGAAAAGAGAAGCAGAAACAGGAGATTCGGTCCTTGATACTAGAGGAATCGATGAAATTATTCGTGGAAGAAGGTTTCAGCAAAGTGTCCGTTCGCAAGATTGCTGAGCGAGTACAATATAGCCCCACGACGCTCTATCTTTATTTTAAAGATAAAAATGAAATCCTTTTTCACTGCTGCGAGTCGGGATTTGGGAAGATGCTAGAACATAATATAGCCCTCGGACTCATCAGCGATCCCATTGAACGCCTGCACCAGATGGGGGTAAATTACTTGAGTTTTGGCCTAGAAAATCCAGAATATTATGATTTAATGTTCATTCAAGAGGCTCCTATGGCTGCTTTAATTGAAATGGGTGCAGGTTGGTCGAGTGGCGATCAGGCACTGGAAGCCTTAAAAATGATTGTTCAGGATGCGATGGACAAAGGATTATTAGTTCCGGCGAAAGTGGAAACGGTAGCGATGGCGGTTTGGAGTATGGTGCATGGTCTGGTTTCCCTAGCTATTAGACAACGCTTAGATAAATTAGTGCCAGCTGAAGACGTCGAAAAAACGATGCACGAATCGCTGGATTGGTTATTGAAAACAATGAAAAAAGCCTAAGATGAAATACCTGTTATTACTTCTTGCCTGGCCAGTTTTAGGCCAAAAATCCGTCCTCGACGACTATGTCTCCACGGCCTTCCAGCAAAACATCACGCTGCAACAAAAAAACATTCAGGTGGAAAAGGCGATGATCGCCCTAAAAACCGCCCAAAGCCTCTACCAACCTACCGTGGCCTTTCAAGGCGGCTACCAAAGTGGTCAGGGCGGTCGTAGCATCGCCTTCCCCGTAGGCGATTTACTGAATCCGGTCTATTCGACTTTGAATGCCTTAACGAAAAGTACGGCTTTCCCACAGATCGCTAACGTAGAAACCAATTTCTTTCCTCGCGATTTCTACGACGTGAAAGTCCAAACGACGATGCCCCTTTATAACAAGGACATCAGCTATAACAAGCAAATTCAAGAGCAGTCCATCAGCCTGCAACGCGAGGATGTTTCTTTGTACAAGCGCGAGCTAGTGAAACAGATCAAGACCGCTTACTTCCAGTATTTATTAAGCCTAGGGCTTCAAAAAGTCTACGAAAATGCCCTAAATTTAGCCATAGAAGGTAAAAAGGTCAACGAAAAATTGCTGGCAAATGGCAAAGGCTTGCCCGCCTATTTACTCCGTTCGGATAGTGAAATCGCGAATATCCAAGCTCAAATGGCCGATGCATCAAAACAGAGTCAAGCCGCTCAGATGTACTTTAATTTTCTCTTAAACCGGGACTTGCGCGCGGAGATCCGCATCGATTTCGAAGTGGAAAAGGCCTTGAATGCTGCGTACAATGTCACGCCTGGAGCACGGGAGGAATTATCCTTATTATCGAAATCCATTGGGCTTCAAGAGACCGTTTTAAAGATGAATGAATCTTTTTACCTACCTAAAGTGAGTGGTTTCGTCAGCTTAGGTTCGCAGTCCACTATTTATGATATTAATGCCAAAAGCGCCTACTATTTCCTAGGCTTACAAATGGACATTCCCATTTTCACAGGAAAACGAAACCTCTATAAGATTAAACAATCTCAACTCGATATTGTGTCTGCGCGAAATACGCTAGACCTCAGCGCGAAGCAATTTACGATGGCGACCGAAATCGCTCAGAAAAATGTACAATCCTCTTTGGTGAGTTTTCAAGCCTCCACGAAATCCTACGAAGCGGCCTCCGCTTACCTACGCCTGATTGAAAAAGGCTATAAGGAAGGCGTGAGTACCTATTTAGAAACAGTGGATGCCAGAAATCAATGGATGAACGCCACCATCAACTACCAATTAAAACAATTCAACGTATTAATCGCCGCTGCCGCTTACGAGCGTGAAGCCGCTAGCTACCCACTCTAATGAAAAAGATCTGCCTATTCATTTCAATTTTTGCGGTATATTCCGCCTGCTCCTCTAAAAAGAAAGAAGCGGTCGTGGTGACCAATGATGTCATCCCGGTTTCCGTGATTTCCTTGCAACAAGAATCCATCACCCGTCCCATTCAGGCTTCTGGCGTTTTCACAACGGAAGATGAGACCTATATGGGTTTCAAAATAGGCGGGGTTATTCAACATGTTTTCGTGAAAGAGGGCGATGCCGTGAAAGCGGGTCAACTCTTAGCTAGCTTAAATCTCACCGAAATCAAAGCCCAAGTGCAGCAAGCTCAAATCATGCTCGAAAAAGCCAAGCGTGATCATGCTCGAGCTAAGAATCTATACCGAGACAGTGTGGCGACATTAGAGCAATACCAAAATGCAAAAACCGGCCTAGAGATCGCGCAGGAAGCCTATAATGCAGGTGCTTTTAATCAAAGCTATGCCGAAATCAGAGCTCTGAAATCTGGTTTTGTGTTGAAGAAATTAGCAAACGACGGCCAGGTCGTAGGTCCTGGAACGCCAGTCGTTTTGTTGAACGGGGCGAACAAGGGGAATTGGGTGTTGAAGGTGGGTTTGAGCGACCGGGACTGGGCGGCAACGCGTGCGGGTGATCCGGCTGAGGTAACAATTGATGCGATGGCAGAAAAGTCCTTTAGTGCCACCGTTCTGGCGAAATCCGAGGGGGTGGATCCGGTGACGGGGACGTTGTGGGTGAGTTTGCGGGTGAGTGGCGCGCCGACAGCGCAGCTGGCGGCGGGGCTTTTTGGCAAGGCTAAAATAACCCCGCGGGAGAAGATCAAATCCTGGGTGATTCCGTACGATGCGATTCTAGATGGAAACGCAACGGAAGGCTATGTTTTCGTAACGAAAGACGGGAAAACAGCTCAAAAAGTGAGGATCCAAATCTCCAGCATCGACCACGGAAAGGTATTTGTGTCGTCAGGTTTAGAAGATGCGCAGTCCTTAATTACCAGCGGAAATGCCTATTTAGACGCCGGTTCAGCCATTAAAATCGTCCGCTAAACATGAAAATAGCTAACTACGCGGTAAAGAATTACCAATTCACGCTGACCATGTTCCTGATGGTCGTGGTCGTGGGTATCGTGACGATTATGACGATGCCTCGCGCCGAAGATCCGGATATGAATGCCCCCCAATTCCCTATTATCGCTGTTTATCCGGGTACAAGTCCGGACGATATGGAAGAGTTGGTGGTGAAACCGGTGGAGAAAAGACTCTACGAACTAGAGAATGTCCGCAAGATAAATACCACGATTAGTGATGGTTTAGCGGTGTTCGCGGTTTACTATAAATATGGCGTGGTGGTGGACGAGAAATACTCTGAAATCGTCCGCGAATTAAACAGCATCAAAAGCGAATTACCTAAAGAAGTCATCAAACTAGAGGCTCAAAAAGCCACTCCGTCGGGCACGAACGTGTTGCAAATGGCGCTGATTTCGAACAATGCGTCTTTAGACCAATTAAAAAATACGGCAGAGCGCTTGCAAGAAGACTTGGAGAAGGTGACATCTCTGAAGAAAGTAACCATTTCTGGTTTACCAGAATCACAAGTGAAAATCGATTTAAACATCGAAAAGATGGCGCAGATGCAGGTTTCACCTGACCGCGTCCTGCAAGCCATTCAAAGCGAAATCGCCAACATTCCGGGCGGAAGTATCGTAGAGAACACGAAATCCTACAATATTCTGACTTCCGGAAATTACCAAAACATCGACGAGATCAAGAACACCATCGTGTTCTCTTACCAAGGCAAAAATGTGTTTTTGAGAGATGTAGCAAATGTTTATTTCGACTATGCCCCAGAAAATCACATCACGCGCTTGAACCAGAATCGCTGCCTATTCATCTCAGCCGCCCAAAAATCCGGCGAAAACATCGCGAAAACCCAGGCCGCTTACGAACCAGTGATCGCCCAATTCAAGAAGACACTTCCGAAAAATATCGACTTAGTCGTGAATTTTGATCAAGCCGAAAATGTCAACACCCGCCTGAACGGCTTATTGAAGGACTTTATCATTGCGATTCTTTTAGTCGCATTAACCCTTTTACCACTCGGTTTACGCGCAGCTACTATTGTGATGATTTCAATTCCGCTTTCCCTTGCGATCGGCATTATCCTATTGAACATCATGGGCTACAGCCTCAACCAATTAAGTATTGTGGGCTTAGTGGTAGCACTGGGACTTTTAGTGGACGACAGTATTGTAGTGGTGGAGAATATAGAACGCTGGATGCGCGAAGGGCATAGCCGATTAGATGCGACCTTGAAAGCAACGACTCAGATCGGTATGGCCGTTTTAGGTTGTACGGTGACCTTGATTATTGCCTTTTTACCATTGGTATTTTTGCCAGAAGCGTCCGGCGAATTCATCCGCAGTCTACCTATGGCCGTGATCTTCTGTATCGTAGCTTCCTTAGTTGTTTCGCTGACGGTAGTTCCGTTTTTATCAAGCCGCATTTTGAAATCGCATGAGGGAAATCCTGAGGGAAATCTATTCATGCGTTTGTTGAAAAAACTCATTTCAGGTTCCTATTCTCGTCTTTTAGATTGGGCTATCATTCGACCGAAGACGACATTGCTGGTTGCTTTGGCTATATTTGTAGCTTCCTTACAGCTGTTCCCTATCGTAGGATTCAGCCTATTCCCGGCGTCTGAAAAGCCACAATTTATGGTTAATATTTTTAGCCCCTTGCAGTCGAATTTGGCCTATACGGATTCGGTTTCCAAATTAATCGAAAGTGACTTGCGCAAGCTTCCAGAGGTTAAATACGTCTCAGCAAACGTGGGAAAAGGAAATCCGCGCATTTATTATAACGCGATTCCACTAAACGACCGTACCGATTATGGCAACTTGTTTGTGCAATTGCAGGACGATTTAGATGCCGATGAGAAAATCAATCTTATCGAGAAACTGAGAACGAAGTATACGAATTATCCAGCGGCGACCATCGAGGTGAAAAACTTCGAGCAAGGCCCGCCAGTAGTCGCTCCCATAGAAGTCCGGATTTTAGGCGATAACGTAGACACCTTGCGCCAAATCGCAAGCCGCGTCGAAACGATGCTTAAGAACACGAAGGGGACGATTTACGTCAAAAACCCCTTAAAAAACCTAAAATCTGACATCAAATTCGATATCAACAAGGAAAAAGCGAGTATGCTGGGTATTCCCACCGTCAGTATCGATCGCATGATTCGCTTGGTGGTGGCTGGATTTGATTTGGGCAAAATGACAGACAAAGAGGGAAAAGAATATGCCATAGTAGTTTCCAAACCGCATCCGAAACATCCAAGTCTGGAGGTATTCGATAACTTGTATGTGAATAACGTGCAAGGGACGGCCATCCCATTAAGCCAAGTGGCCTCCGCCAGACTTCAGACCTCGCCGGTGAGTATTAGTCACTTGAATAAGAATCGCTTAGTGTCTGTGAGTTCATTCGTGGAAAAAGGCTTCTTGAATAACGAGGTGATTGCAGAAACGGAGAAAAACCTCGAAAAGATTGCGCTTCCAGCGGGATACCACTTCGAGATGGGTGGAGAGGTGGAGAGCGCGAATGAGAGTTTCAGTGGTTTTGGGACCATTATTTTAGTGACCATATTCTTCTTTATCGCCGTGCTTATTCTTGAATTCGGCACGTTTAAAAGTACCTTGATTGTGCTTTCGGTTATTCCTCTAGGCATCGTGGGAGCACTTTTAGCGCTCTGGTTTACCGGAACACCGCTTTCCTTTGTCGCTACAGTGGGCCTAATTGCTCTCGCAGGTATTGAAGTGAAGAATACCATCTTATTGGTTGATTTTACCAACCAACTGCGAGCCGATGGCATGCCGATGGAACAAGCCATCCGCGAGGCCGGCGAGGTACGGTTTTTACCGATTATATTAACGACTTTAACAGCCATCGGGGGATTAATTCCCATTGCGTTCTCCTCTAACCCACTCATTTCACCCCTCGCGATCGTGATGATCGGTGGACTTATTTCGTCTACCCTACTCTCGCGCATCGTGACCCCGGTGGTCTACAAACTAATTCCACCAAGGATATGACATTGAGCACGATTTTACTCCTTCCGCAACTGATTATAGGTTCGTATACGTCCAAAGGCAACCCCGGCATCGAGGTCTTTAATTGGGATGTGAAAACGGGCAAAGCCACCAAAAGCTATAGCCTAAACGTGCCAGCAGCTTCCTATCAGGCTATTTCTGGGGATTTATTATTCTCGGTTTCAGAAGAAGGCGACAGCAAGGCGAGCGTTTCGTCTTTCCAAATGCGCGATGGGAAATACGTACCGATCAATACCGAATTAAGTCGCGGCGATCATCCTTGTTTCGTCTTATATCGGGAGAAATCGAAGACCCTTTATACAGCAAATTATTCCGGTGGTAGTGTGAGCGTATTTCAAACGGTTTCCGGGAGACTCAAACCCTTAGCGCAATACATCGAATATGCTGGATCCAGTACAAACAAAGACCGCCAAAACAGCTCCCACGCCCACATGGTCGCCCTTTCACCCGATCAAAACACCTTATTTGTGACTGATCTAGGATCGGATAAGATCTATGCACATGCCATTTTAGCGGATGGTCGCCTCGCTGAAAGTCGCACAGAAATCGCCCTGACTCCAGGTAACGGACCACGCCATATTCGCTTCAATGCGAAAGGCGATCGGGCTTATTTATTGAATGAATTGAGTTCGGATGTAGATGTATTTAAGGTCGCTGGCTCGGCATTAGAAAAAATCCAAAGCATCCCGGCAGATACTTCGGCGACTAAAGTCAAAGGATCTGCTGGTATTCATCTTTCACCAAACGGCAAATGGCTAATCGCTTCGAATCGAATTTCAAGCAATCAAGTGGTGGTATTCAAAGTAGAAAAAGATGGGAAATTAACCCGCGTATTCCACCAAAACGTAGCCAAAATCCCTCGCAATTTCACCTTCGATCCCTCGGGAAAATTCGTTCTAGTGGCAAGTCAAGAAGAAGACCGCGTACAGGTATTTTCATTCGATGACGCGACGGGTTCGATGCAAGATTTGCACCAAGATATTTTAGTCAAATCGCCCGTTAGCTTGCTAATTCGCTAATTGCCTTCACTAATACATCGAGTTCTTTTAATGTCGTAAAGACATTAGGCGTGATTCTACATCCGTGGATGTTTCCTCCGTCGATGGCCACCGTGAAAATTTTGTATTCTTTCATCAATCTTTCCGCTAAAATCGAAGGTTTCATTCCTTCGATACCCACATTCGCAATCGCGCACGATTTCCTAGGATCCGCCGGATGGTGCAAACGAACACGAGGTAGAGGGCGAACTTTAGTCGTCCAGTAATTTTGCAAGAAACGTAATCGTGCTTCTTTACGAGCAGGCCCTAGTTTTTCGTAGAAATCAATCGCATCGTCCACCGCTAAATCCGTATAAACGGGAATCGTTCCTACGTGATTTAAATGTGCCAAATCAGTCACAGGAACTCCTTCATCCGCGAGCAGCGGCCATATTTTAGCTATTTTATCTTTGCGAACGTGTAGAATTCCAACGCCCAAAGGCACTGCCAGCCACTTATGCAAACTCGCCCCATAATAGTCGCAGTTCAGGTCCGAAATTTTGAATTCAAATTGTGCGACAGCGTGAGCTCCGTCAACCATCACTTCTACCCCGCGGGCGTGGGCCATATCGCAGATTTCACGAACAGGGTTGATTTGACCGGTGATGTTGACCATGTGGCAAACCATGATGAGCTTGGTTTTATCCGTGATGGCTTTGGCATACAAATCAATAATTTCCTGATCTGAAGCTGGATTGGTAGGTAATGAAATGATCTTCAAAACAATCCCCTGACGGCGAGCGACCTGCTTAAACATGTCTTGCATCGCGCCATAATCTTGCATCGCAAAAATGGCCTCATCCCCCGCTTTCCAAGGGAAACCGGCTATAATCGTATCTAATGATTCCGTTGTATTTCTAGTTAACACGAGCGTGTCCTCCGGGCAACCGATGAGGCGAGCTACGCGGGCGGCGATTCGTTTTTTATTATCAAATTGCACCGTTCGCATATAATAAGCGCCCTGTGCATTCACAGTGCGGATATGTCGAAAGTATTTTTCCAAAGTCGCCTCCGGTGTGATATTATAATACCCACTTTCTAGATTGATAAAGTCAGGCCTGAGTTTATATTCTCCTCGGATGCCTTCCCAAAATTCTTCGTCTGAAGCAAGAGACTCGACTGTTTGAGTTTTGGCATACGAAAACCAAGGAGCCGAAGCTCCTAAAAGTGTGCAGGCTTTTAAGAAGGTACGTTTATTCATGACAGAAAATTAACAAAAAAATCACATTTTGCCCTTGAATAATGAAGAATGTCATTAAATTTGTTTTCTGCCTCATTTTAGGCGATTACCTAGAACAATTTAACACGAAATACCATGATGAAAAGAAGAGATGCCATCTCTCAAATCGCCCTGTTATTAGGTGGTGCTTTCACAGCTCCTACGCTAATGGCAATGGATGTGAGAAACGGCAAAAGCTCCATCGTTGCTGCTGATTTTACCTTATCTGATGCGCAACGCAAAATCGTCTCAGCTGTTGCTGAACACATCCTTCCTAGAACGTCAACACCTGGCGCGATCGATGCAGGAGTTCCTTCCTTCATCGAAATGATGTTACAAGATTGTTACAAAAAACCAGAGCACTACAGCTTCTTAAAAGGCGCAAATGACCTTATTAAAGCCGATTTCTTAGGACAAACAGCGGCAGGTCAGGTAGCCATGTTAAAACTGTTAGAGTCTAACACGAAAGATTTAATGAAGAACTTTTCTCAGAAGAAAATCAAAGTGGGCGATAATATTGATAAAGACACATTAGAAGGCGCTAATGGTGTTCCATTCTGGAGATTAATGAAAGAATTAACGCTCTTAGGATACTACACATCTGAAGTAGGTGCGAAAGCGTCCTTTATTTACGAGCAAACTCCTGGCAAGTATGAGTTGATTACGGATATGAAGCCGACTCAAAAATCTTTCATGTATTAATCTGATAAATTTAGAAGACAATGAATCTTAATATAGATGCAATAAAAGGCCAAACATTTGACGCAATCGTCATCGGATCAGGTATCTCCGGAGGTTGGGCTGCAAAAGAATTAACAGAGAAAGGCTTAAAAGTAGCCGTTCTAGAGCGTGGTCGCGAAATCAAGCACATCGAAGGGTATGAAACGGCCATGAAAAGTCCATGGGAGTTCAATCACCGTGGTCGTCCTACAAATATGGCGGCTGAGGAATATTGGGCAAACATGCGTACTGGTTACACACCGAACGAGGAAACTCGCTACCTATTTGAGAATGATTCTCAAAATCCATACATCGAGAAAAAAGGTGGTTTCGACTGGATTCGTGCCTATCACACAGGTGGAAAGTCACTATTATGGGGACGCCAAACCTACCGTTGGAACCGAGAAGATTTCTTAGCGAACGAAAAAGAAGGTATCGGTACTCCTTGGGCAATTAAATATGATGACTTAGCTCCTTGGTATTCGTATGTAGAGAAATTTGCAGGTATTTCAGGTCAAGCAGAGGGCTTAGATGTTTTACCGGATTCTGAATTCTTGCCTGCAATGAAGATGACTGCTCCAGAAGTTCACTTCAAAAACGAAGTGAACAAGAAATTAGGTCGTCCAGTAACGTTAGGTCGTGTAGCTCACTTAACTCAGCCTACGAAGCAACAATTAGACTTAGGCCGTTCGTCTTGTAACTACCGTAACAAATGTTCACGTGGTTGTCCTTACGGCGCTTACTTCTCCTCTTTATCTGCGACTTTACCTGCAGCGATGCGCACAAATCGTTTAACAATGATCCACAATGCCATTGCAGCTGAAATCATTTATGATGAGGCTACGCAAAAGGCAAAAGGGGTTCGCGTAATTGATCAAAATACGAAGGAGTCTAAAGAATATTTCGCAAAAATCATCTTCGTTAACGCAGGTGCTATTCAATCTACCTCCATTTTAATGAATTCGAAGTCTAACCGTTATCAAAATGGTTTAGGTAACGATTCAGATCAATTAGGCCGTAACATCATGGACCACCATTTAGGTGCGGGTGCTAGTTCAACGGTAGAAGGTTTTGAGAAAGATTATATGTTCGGAAATCGTCCGAATGGTTTATACATTCCTCGTTTCACAAACTGGGGCAAAGACAAACGTGCTTATTCACGTGGTTTCGGATACCAAGGTGGCGCGAGCCGCGAGGGTTGGGGACGTGGCGTGGGAGCGGATGGCTTCGGTGCTGAGTTCAAAGAGAGCTTAACACACCCAGGACAGTGGACGGTAGGTTTTGGAGGTTTTGGAGAAATTCTTCCAAACCCGGAGAACCGTTTCGTTCTAGGTGCACAAAAAGACAAGTGGGGCTTACCAGTATTGGAATTCTCTGCTGAATTTGGCCAAAACGAATTACAAATGCGCGAGGACATGATGAACGAGGCAGCGAACATGTTAGAAGCAGCTGGTTTCAAAAACATCAACGCTTACAACAAGCAAGGCACGCACATCGGTCTTGGTATCCACGAAATGGGTACTGCTCGTATGGGTACTTCAGTGAAGAACTCGATCGTTAACAGTCACAACCAGGTTCACGATGTGAAAAACGTGTTCATGACAGATGGTGCAGTAATGGCATCCGCTTCTTGCGTGAATCCATCACTTACGTATATGGCGATGACGGCTCGTGCAGCTGACTTCGCGGTGAGTGAGTTGAAGAAGAAGAATTTGTAGTTCGCGAAGCGAACAGTCGCTAGTCACTAGTCTAAAGTCCGGAGGTGTCGCTGCTGCGCAGCTCCAAAGAGCAAAGCAAAAAGCACAAAGAATAAAGATTGGGTGGCAGGTTCTGTCGCCCATTTTTTATGGGGTTATCGGCGCGGAGCGCCGTAGTCGTCACTAGGTGACTTAGTCGACTTCGTCTTAGTCATCGCGATGCGATTTAGTCAATAGGTCGAATTAAAGCACTATTGTGTGAAAATAACTTCAAGGTACTGAGAGGGGTTTTCAGGTATTGACAGATGTTGTCAAGATTAGAGAGTAGAGATAAGAGAGTATAGAGAAGAGATATTGGATTTTCCTCCGGACTCATTTACCATTCACCGTTTACCATTCACCATCCTTCTCTATACTCTCCTATCTCTTATCTCCTACAAAGTGATATAATGTATCTCCCCCTTCAAATCCTTTAGCAACTTCTTCGTTCTTTCTGGTCTGGCGTCAGTGATGAAGACTTGGCCGAAGTGTTCTTCGGCCATCATTTGGACCAAACGCTGGATGCGGCGGTCGTCGAGCTTGTCGAATATGTCGTCGAGGAGTAGGAGTGGTTTGCGGGGTTTGGCGGCGACGAGGGAGTCGAACTGGGCTAGTTTGAGGGCGACGACGAAGGATTTTTGTTGGCCTTGGGAGCCAAATTTGCGCAAGGAGTAGTCATTGATTTTAAAATCAAATTCATCTCGATGAATTCCGATGGATGTCCGCTGCGCGGACAAATCCAGTGGTTCCGCGGCGCGCAGCGCCGCGTCAAAGCTCCCTGCTTCGAAAGTAGATTCGAGCTGAATATCGACGTCCTCGCGGTCGTCGGAGAGTTTGGCATAATGAAATTTAAAACTGGGTAAAAAGACCTCCAAAAATTCTCTACGTGATTTTGCCAGGGATTCTCCTAATTCTACTAAAGGGCCGTGGTAACTATCTAAATGGAGACGGTCGACCTGGCCGTTTTCTGCGAATTGCTTTAATAATACGTTGCGTTGCTGGACGATGCGGTTATAGCGTAGTAATTGATCAAGGAAATTTCGGTCGAGCTGTGACATCATCCCGTCAAAGAAACGGCGGCGTTCTTCGCTTCCTTCGCGCACTAAATCGGTGTCGTGTGGATCCATTAATACCACGGGGAAGTGACCAATGTGGTCGGCTAGACGGGGGTAGGGTTTGTCGTCGCGGAGAAATTGCTTTTTGGCCCCCTTCTGAAACAAACAGGTAATCTGTGTCTCGCGGTCCTGAGTGTCGACGAAATCCCCCTGCACCCGGAAAAAATCCTGCGTATGTTTAATGCAAAGCTGGTCCGAAATTCCGCGCGCACTTTTCGTCATCGAGAGGAAATGGATCGCATCCAATAGATTCGTTTTACCGATCCCATTCTCTCCTACAATGCAATTTATCTCCGAAATAAAGCTAAATCTAGCCTCCTCATAGGATTTAAACTGATTGACCTGAAGAGATTTGAGGTGCATGGATGTAGGAATGCGATTAAAAGCGTGTAAAAATAAAGATTTTGTACTAATTTTGCAGGCATATAGGCTGGAATTAATGCTGGCTTACCGCTTTAAAAATATTCTATCAAGAAGATGGCAAAGAAAAACGCAG
>JBIILT010000179.1:0-4016 GCA_044338355.1 Aquirufa sp. | reverse complement strand
CCAGCGGTGGGCTCTTACCCCACCTTTTCACCCTTACCCGAAGGCGGTTATTTTCTGTGGCACTTGCTGTAGAATCCGAAGATTCCCCTTCCAGTTAGGAAGCACACTGCTCTGTGTTGTTCGGACTTTCCTCTTTAAAAAGCGATAGGATAGTCTATTTTCTCTGCGACAAAGGTAGGATTTTATTTGGCCAAAGACCAATTACCCTCAAATGCTCCCTCTATTAACACTGAACTACTATCAAAATAAATCTTTTGAAAACGGACGATTCCATTCTTGGCAAGGGTAATTGAACTAGGGAGTTGAGATAGAATCTGAGATGACTTAAACCGAAAAGCTGAAGCTTGTGCCTGTAATTTTCGTTGAATCTTACCCTTAAAAAGGGAAGCTGGAAAGGATAAGCCCTGAAGACGAGTATCTTTTAATTGAATCCCGACAGAATTATCCGGATAGATTACGAAATCAAAATCTACCTCTAACTTAGAAGACTTGCCTTTAAATTGGACTAATTGAAAACCTAGACCCTCCTTTTGAAAAATAAAAGAACCTACACCTTTTAAAGAGGAATTAGTTAATTTAATTTGATTGATCAATTCTGGGCCTGACAGTTGAAATTGAAAAGGAAGTGTAGGTTTAGACATACCTGGTAAATCTTTTACGGGGATAAAAATAGGCTTCAGATTTTTTTGACCAGAAACAACTTTAAGTCCTCCAAAATACCTCAACTGCCCTTTAATTCCAGTTTGCTCGAAAGATAAATCACGCAAATCCAAAGCGGAGCTCACGGCCGGTTCAAACCGATAACCAGCTGGCGAATCCGGAATAAAAGATTGTAATGAAAAGGGTTTGGAAACTGTATTTCTAATCGAAGCATTTAATTGTTCTTGCATTTGAGCTAAAATCAATCCTTTCTTTTGATTCAATAACTGATCTACTAATCCGGAGACATTCACCGGAAATCCCATCACCTTTACTGAAGGCTTTTGAATCCAATCATAGCCATAGGCTACTTCCTTCACCTGTAAAGAACTTAAATTAGCTAAATTCCACTTCAGCTGAACCTTCATCGCTAAATCACCTGTGACTAGGCCCGCAGATATACCAGCTAACTCTGGTTTTGCAGACATTCGAACAGGTAAGGATAGACTAATATGGTCCTTTTGAAGCGATTGTAATTGAATAGGCGCTAATAATCGCACATCTAAAGGGAAATCAATGGTGGAGGAAGCGGAGGAATTTTGATAAAGCACAGAACCAGCTTTCAATTGACTGAGTGCCAATAAACTATCGAAAGAAAGAGAAAAATCAATGGTCGTCATCCCGGGTTTGATAGCTGGGAAACGATCAACATAAACAGATTTCTCAGCGATTTGTGCCGGAACAATTGTCTTAGCACAAGAGCTTAAGAATACTAGAAGAAAAAATAAATAAATCCTCATTAAAAAAGAGACCTCAATCTTAAACGAAAAGACTGAGGCCTAATTATGTTTTAAAATAATGACTAGGTTAATAAACCACCGTTTACTGAAATAACTTGTCCTGTAACGTAAGATGACATCTCGGAACCTAAGAATAAACAAACATCAGCTACTTCCGTTGCCTGACCTCCCCTTTTCATAGGAATTGCTTTTGTCCACTCTTCAATCGCCGCTTCATTTAATTCTTCGGTCATTTCTGTTTCAATAAATCCAGGAGCAATCGCATTGCAACGAATATTACGAGAGCCTAATTCAAGGGCCACAGACTTAGTAAATCCAATAATACCCGCTTTAGAGGCTGCGTAATTTGATTGACCCGCATTACCTTTAATTCCAACAATCGAAGTCATATTGATAATGGAACCAGATCTAGCTTTCATCATCGGCTTAGTAACCGCCTTAGTCAAATTAAAAATTGACTTTAAGTTAACGCGAATTACCTCATCCCACTGCTCCTCAGACATACGCATTAACAATCCATCTCGAGTTATCCCTGCATTGTTAATTAAAATATCAATAGTGCCAAAATCAGCCAACACATCCTCCACTAATTTCTCTGATTCGGTGTAAGAAGATGCATCAGAACGATAACCCTTAGTCGTAATTCCAAAAGCTGCTAATTCTTGCTCTAAAGCTTGACCTTTCTCAACAGATGATAGATAAGTAAAAGCAACATTTGCACCAGCCTTGGCAAATGTAGTCGCAATAGCCCGACCAATACCACGCGAGGCACCTGTCACTAAAACGACCTTATTTTGTACTAATGACATATTATTTTTTTTGTTTGGTTAATTCTTTCCTTGTTTTTCTGACCAAAGTCAAGGCATCCGCACCCTCTTCAAAATCCGCCACAATATATTCACCCTCTGCTAGAGAACCTTTTAAAATCTCTTCAGCCAATGCATCCTCTAAGTATTTCTGAATCGCACGATTCAAAGGTCTAGCGCCATATTGTGGATCATACCCTTTATCCACCATAAAGTCTTTTGCTTTCTCTGTTAATTCTACTTCGAAACCTAGATTAGTTAAACGTGCTTTCAGCTTAGTTAACATCAAATCAATGATCTGATGAATCGAAGGACGCTCTAAAGAGTTAAATACAATAATATCATCTAAACGGTTAATAAATTCTGGCGCAAATGCCTTTTTCAACGCATTTTGAATGGTCGTCTTCGCGTATTCATCCAGGTTGTCCACTTTCGATTTTGTCGAGAAGCCTATACCTGATCCAAAATCCTTCAAATCACGTGCCCCAATATTCGATGTCATAATGATAATCGTATTTCTAAAATCAACACGACGACCTAAACCATCAGTCAAAATACCATCATCTAACACTTGCAATAATAGATTAAACACATCCGGATGAGCCTTTTCAATTTCATCTAATAAAATGACAGCATAAGGCTTACGGCGAATTTTCTCCGTCAACTGACCACCTTCTTCATAACCTACGTAACCTGGAGGCGCTCCTACTAAGCGTGATACACTGAATTTCTCCATGTATTCACTCATATCAATACGTACTAAAGCATCCTCTTTATCAAATAAATAAGTAGCTAATACTTTAGCCATTTCCGTTTTCCCTACCCCCGTTGGACCTAAAAAGATAAAAGAACCAATCGGTTTTTTCGGATCTTTTAAGCCTACACGTGTACGCTGAATGGCTTTTACTAGTTTTTTAATCGCATCAGGTTGACCAATTACTTGCTTCGAAAGTTGCTCATCCATTTGTAATAATTTCTCGCCCTCTTTCGCCGCTACCCGATTAACTGGAATACCAGTCATCTGAGCGATTACTTCCGCCACATGTTCCTCTGTAACTGTAAATTTCTGCTTCTTCGAATCTTCTTCCCATGCCGCCTTTGAAAGCTCTAATTGATCGATTAGTTTCTTCTCTCTATCACGCAATTGAGCAGCTTCTTCGTATTTCTGAGACTTCACCACTTGGTTCTTCTCTTTCTTTACGATTTCAATTTGACCCTCTAAGGCTACGATATCTTCAGGAACATTAATATTAGAAATATGCACACGTGCACCTACTTCATCTAATACGTCAATTGCCTTATCTGGTAAAAAACGATCAGAAATATAGCGATCTGATAATTTAACCGCAGAAATAATGGACTCTTCGGTATAAATAACATGGTGGTGATCCTCGTATTTATCTTTGATGTTGTGTAAAATTTCGATGGTCTCATCGACAGTAGTGGCATCTACCATCACTGTTTGGAAACGACGAGCTAATGCTCCATCTTTTTCAATATATTGACGGTACTCATCCAAAGTCGTAGCTCCAATCACTTGGATATCTCCACGTGCTAAGGCTGGTTTAAACATATTAGAAGCATCCAACGAACCAGATGCTCCTCCAGCTCCCACAATAGTATGTAATTCATCTATGAACAAAATCACGTCCGTTGACTTCTCCAATTCATTCATGACAGCTTTCATACGTTCTTCGAATTGACCACGGTACTTCGTACCAGCCACTAAAGAAGCAATATCAAGCGTAACTACTCGCTTGCCAAAAAGCAC
>JBIILT010000285.1:0-4027 GCA_044338355.1 Aquirufa sp. | reverse complement strand
TCCCAGCGAATGGACTCGTGACTGGAATAGTTACTTACAACATAGAGAGGCATTATGCCATCACATTATTGTTACAATGACTCACTATGAAAAACGAGTACCACAATTACATAAACAAGCGCAAGATCTCACAGAAATGTTTTTCTCATGTGGTAATTTGTTAAAAAATATTAAATGAAAAATATAAATTTTGTAACTGAATCTGAAAATATAGATGCAATACCTTGCCCCAGGCCGGCAGTAGAATTTCTACCCGATTGGTATAAAAACATGTCTTCTAAGATGGATGAGAGTAAGCCAAGTCATATCAATAATCCAACTATGAAGATGTGTCCTGGGATTTATGATATATTAAGGATTGGATACATTGTTCCTGCATGGTGTGATTTTTATATAGATTTAACTTCCCCAGAACAAGGAGTTGGATTTGAATCGTCATCTGGAGAAGATTTCTTAAGTGTATTTCCTATCTCTGCAAGTAGAGGATTTTCGTTTCCTGAAGATCACGAGTCATTGTTTCTAAAATTTAGAACTCCGTGGAAAATTCAATCTGATGATAATTTATCTGTGCTAGTTTCACAACCTAAATATCAATACAATTTACCTTATACTATGTATGAAGGGTCAATGGATGTAGGTCCGTTTATTGCAGATATAAATTTTATCATTAGTGTTAAAAAAGGATCTTTTATTGAATTTAAAAGAGGAGATCCTCTAATTCATTTAATTCCATTTGAAACAAATAGTTTTAAATCAACTATTAAACCCATAGATGATTCTATATATGCAGAATGGAAACGTCAAATGAGGGCTATGAAGAGTTATGCACTCGGCGGGTTTTTAAAAACATTTCATAAAACAAAGAAGTTTACATAATATGATATCTTTCTTTTTAAATACACTAGAACGTTTAGACCGTAAACGTATAGTAATGGATAGACAAGACAATGAACCTTACCTCGAACGCTATTATATTTTTCTCAAAGACAGAAAGCATTTCCCCTTCAATGTGTTCATTCACAAATTTCTTAAGTCAGACCCCGATGATGTGCATGATCATCCATGGCCTTACGCTACTCTAATACTAAGAGGCGGCTACTATGAATGGACTCCTGTATTCGATGACAAGGGTTCTAAGATCGGTGAAACACGGCATTGGCGTGGTCCCGGGCACTTCCGTATTTGCAGGTCTAATAGTTTTCACCGTATTGAACTTAAAGTAGGCGTAGACTGCTGGACCCTGTTTATGCCCGGTCCACAGAAACGCGAATGGGGATTCCTTGTTAACAACAAGTGGATTCACAACGACGAGTATCTTACACAAAGGGCAGGTCATGAATA
This sequence comes from Aquirufa sp., assembly GCA_044338355.1. Taxonomy (GTDB): domain Bacteria; phylum Bacteroidota; class Bacteroidia; order Cytophagales; family Spirosomataceae; genus Aquirufa. The sequence continues at coordinate 2,686 of JBIILT010000285.1, read as the reverse complement.
ATAAAATCAAAGAAGCATTAGGTATTCTACAAGAAGAATGTGCCGAAGTTATTGTAGAAGTTAGTAAATGTAATCGCTTCGGCATTGATTCACTACATTATAAAACAGGACTAACGCATAACAGTATGTTAGAAATGGAAGTAGGAGATGTACTAGCCTTGGTAGATGTATTAATCGAACAAGGTATACTAGATCAACACAGACTAGAAATTGCCAAAAAATCTAAGATCGAAAAACTAAAAGTTTGGTCAACTATTTTTACAAATTAAATTTTGTAATTTGTTGATCACTTTGTGACACACAAGAAATCATTCCGCATTTCTGAGATACGGTAGGAGGTTTCCATCCGGCATGCCATATATTACCCAAGGGTAGATTATTGCAATCACTGCCAGATACCCAACCTTGTGGTCCAATATTAAGACGTTCTATTCCTGCATTACACATCATTCCCGAATAACTAGGATTTGATTTATTTTTTTCTTGATATCTATCATCCCACGTGGTATCTTCAAAATGTTTTTTTAATTCAACCAGTGGTGATTCTTCTGCAACTTTTCCAGAAATTATAGCCAACTGATTTTCAGTATAAGGAAACATTCCTGCGTCATAACTAGCATTGTTATATAATATAGCCTTACTAACAATGATTTTATAAGTCTTTTCTATTTCTAATGCCCTAGTTAAATCTTCATCAAAGTAATCAGGACGCATCGGTACTATTACATCAATGATTTTATTTTTTGTTATAAAAGTATCTATAATAAAGTTAATGAGAGAAGGATTTTGCCAATAGTGATACGATAGTCTTAGTACATCCACATACGGTTCTATGGCCCACCAATCCATCCATAATTTTCCACCGTTGGTATGTAAGGACAACTTCTCTCCATTTTCTCTTAAATATTTTAATATAGTAACAATATCATTCATATCCAATGGTTCACCACCGCCGATTTCCCATTCGATACGGCGACCCATGTTTGAATAATTTTGGATAATTGTTTGTGCAACCTGTAGATATTCTGGAGTTTCTGGATGAAGAGGACCACCTCTTAAACTAACAGGACAATAACTACATTCTGATTTACAGTAGTCATGCAAATTCCAAGAAATTTTAGTTGTTAAATTATCCATATTATTGTTGACAAACCTAAATAAACTCTATATACTATACTTATATTAAGGACTCACATGAAAATTAAAGTATCTGAATTATTCTATTCCATTCAAGGTGAAGGACGGTTTATGGGTGTTCCATCTGTATTCCTTCGCACATACGGATGTAACTTCACTTGTCAAGGATTTGGTATGCCCCGAGGCGAAGTAAGCCACGAAGCAACAGACATTGCGGCAACTCATCAAATGATTAAGCCATTTACAGAATACAAATCATTGCCGTTGGTTAGTACAGGCTGTGACAGTTATGCTAGTTGGCATCCTGCATTTAAAGATCTAAGCCCAATGATCGAAGTTGACGGGTTGGCCAAAGATATTGTAGCAACATTGCCGTTCGGCGCATGGAGAGATGAGCATCTAGTTATCACAGGCGGAGAGCCGTTGTTAGGTTGGCAGAAGGCTTACCCAGACTTGTTAGAGCAACCAGACATGCGTGGATGTAAGGAGATTACATTCGAAACAAATGGTACAATGCGTCTTACAGAAAAGTTCAAAGAATATCTATCTGTGCGTAGTGGTCACACAGCATTTACATTCAGTGTCAGTGCCAAACTTCCAGCAAGTGGTGAGCCTTGGAAAGATGCTATTAAACCCAAAGTTGTTGTAGACTACGAAAACTATGGTTATGTATATTTGAAGTTTGTAGTGGCTACAGAAGAAGATGTCGAAGATGCACTAAAAGCCACGCAAGAATATAGGGATGCTGGATTACAAGGTCCTGTATATTTGATGCCAGTCGGCGGTGTAGAGAGTGTCTATGCTCTAAATAATAAAACCGTGGCACTAGCGGCTATGAAACACGGTCTTCGTTATAGTGATAGATTGCAGGTTCCGTTATTTAAAAATGAGTGGGGTACCTAATGGGTATTTTAGATCAAGCAGTTATACCAGTTAAAAAGAATACAATGAAACAGTTTATTAAAAAGATATTTGGAATTAAAGATCCGGAGCCAGTCATTGAAAAAGTTGAACCGGTAAAACTTTCAGCCAAAGAGCAAGCAACTGCTAACAAGGAACCGTGGGTTGCTGTATTAGATACTCATGTTAACAAAGACAATATACGCAACGGATTCTTTGAACTTGACTGGAATGAATACTTTGTGTTACAATTAAGAGCGTCCGGTTACAATGGTGAAACGGATGAGGCAATTGTAGATCAGTGGTTCTCCGAACTATGTCGCAACGTTGGAGCAGAAGACGGTATCGAAATGGATCGGAGAGGCAGCGGATTTATTAACATAAACAATTTAGGCAACGGTAGAACTGAGGTTAGTTAATGTCAAAGACATATATTCTTGTAGATACAGCAAATACTTTCTTTCGTGCTAGGCACGTTATTCGTGGAGACTTAAACGATAAGATTGGTATGAGTCTACAAACAGTTCTTGGTAGTGTACGCAAGGCATGGCGTGACTTCAAAGGTGACCATGTCATATTCTTTTTAGAAGGCCGCTCGTGGCGCAAAGACTTTTATGCACCATACAAACGTCAACGCACTGAGGCTCGT
>JBIILT010000178.1:0-4070 GCA_044338355.1 Aquirufa sp. | reverse complement strand
CCTTAAGCAAAATACTGGTTATTAATAGCTAAGGTTATTTTGAAAAAGTCAGGACTGAGAGGTCCTGACTTTTTTGTTTTAGCGGTTTTTTATTTCAGGTTAATTATATTAGTAGTATTGTATGAATAGGATAGGGATAAGTCTTTTAGTTTGGATAGTCTGCGGCTCATGTGCTAGTACGAGCAATGTAAGCATCCCTTTTTCCGCCGATGCCTATCAATCTACTTCTGCCTATTTGCGTACATTCTCGCATGGAGAAAGTGAAAATGAGAATGTGGCAGAAAGAATGGCTATTCATACGGCACAAGTTGAATTAACCTCTCTTATCCAGACCTTGGTAAAAAATGTTAATTTAGAATTTAGTTCAGTCTTTCAATCAACAGAATCTGAAGAATGGAAGACCTATTTTGAGAGAGGAGAAGTTTCAATAGCGCAGCAAACAATGTCCCTACTTAGGGTGGTTGAAAAGAAAGATATTTTGCGAAAAGATCAACGGCATGAAATTTGGGTGGTAGTAGAATTACCTAAAAGGAGCTTGATGGATGGATTTGAACGCATTTTATCTGCTTCTAAGGCTAGCAGTATGGATGATAAAAAGAAGCGTTTTCAACAAGTTTTTGACGCTGAATGGGCTAAATTATTGCATTAATGAATATGAGAAAGCAAGTAGTAGTACTATTTTTATTGAGTATAAGTCAGTGGGCATTTGGTCAAGATAATTTTGACTTGACTAAGTCAAAAGAGGTTGAAATGGCCTTAGTGGAATCACATTATTTTCATTTAGCCAGTCGCGCCTATGTTCCTGGTGTGACAAATGTAGAAGAATTGAAAACTCAACTAGAGGTTGACTTGAAGGCTTCCCTAGCCAAAAAAATCATTTCTAAGGTTCGATTAGAGGACAAATCCAAATCCGTTTCTTTGAGTATAAAAGATCAACGAAACGCGAAAAATAACAGTCTTCGCGAAGTAACTAATTTTGAATTTAACAGCAATATTGAATCAGAAATTACCTTTAGTGATTTAAAGCCATTGTTTCAAGAGGACTTAAAAAATAAACGATTCTATGGTTTGATTTATATCAATAAGGAGAAGTTTTTGGTTCAGAATTTGGCAAAAATTCAATATGCCTTAAATAAGCTACTGGAAGAGGTTTCCTCTTTTTCTGTTCAAAATGCAGCACATGCTCGCGTTATTCAGTTGAAATACAATGAATATTTGAAACAGAAAAATGATATTTATTCACTCATCGAGGTTCAGAATATGTTAGATCCTGGTCGATTAGCAAAAGAGGCATCCTTATTAGGACAAGTAGCCTCTTTAGAGAAGTATTTAACGGAATTGATGACTCTAGTGGAATCCGGTGAATTCCAGTCAGATTTAGTTGCAGTAAAAGAGAAATTATATGCGGAAGATTTTAAAGCTGCACTTTCAGATTTTGAAAAGATGGCCATTAAATATCCTGGCAATCCTACCTTGTTTACTGAAAAAGCGACAGCATTGGATGTAATAGCTGAATATTTTCGAGATAAAATTGCCTCTAATGATTATTTATTTGCGTTACAAACAATCAAATATCTAGAGGGTTTAGATCGCAGTTTTTCTTCTCGTTATTTTGAGGTCAAGAAGGTGTTAATAAAAAAGGCATTTGATTCCTATATCTCGAAAGCAGAATCAAGTGTTTTGAATAAGGACTATATTGAAGCTAAATTCTTATTAGAGAAAATAAGGGAATTCCGGTATTTTGATAGTAACCGTTTTGATCAATTAGAAAGAGGAATTGTAGACACGATTTTTCGTGATAGGATTACGGAAATAGATCAAAAAGTCGAGGTGGGTAACCTGATGGAGGCTTTTAAGTTGATTGTATCCACAAAGCGAGCCTATCCTTTGCGAAACATGAGTGAGATTATTTACAGAGAACAGGCCGTTATAGAAGCTTTGACAGAACAAAAGGTGAAGGAAATTAAAGCTCAGCGTCCTATGACTTGGCAATTGCAAGTAGGAGGAGGGCTTATTTCAAATTTCTATAGTTTACCAGCCTCTGATATTTCTAATTATACCATTGCTACCGCTTCAAGCGTAGGTGAGATAGGTTTATATAAAAAGACGGGGATTAAAAAAGTAGAGGGCATTGATGGAGCTACGATGTATACAGCTAATGCAGTAGGTTTTCGATTAGGAGTTTGGTATCCTAATACGGTATATAAATCTCCTTTACCAGGTTCAGCAACGTATGATGCAGGTTTGTATTTAAAATCTACCGTATTTGAGCCACAGCTCTCCTTCTATTTATTACGGTTTTGTAATTTGAATGTGGGGAAAATGGTAGGTGAAATTGTAGATGCTAAATCAAACTCGGTCGTCAATTCAACTAAAGATTATTATACCTTTACCCTGGGAATTAGACCTAGAATAGGACAATTGATGCTGAACATTAATGGCAAATTAATTTCAGACATGGCGAGTAAAAATTATATAACTGTTCAAGCCACATTGAACATTGCTTTAGATTTTGTTCGTCGATTTAAAGAGTCCGAGAGGTTAGAAATTCGAAATGAAATTGTAAAGTTGAAGGAAACACTCTAAAATTTACATGATGCGTCCACTGCGCTATTTAACACCTTATTTCTTATTTGTATTAGCTTATTTCGCATTTACAAAGAATGGTTTCTATTGCTGGGTACCCTTAGCGTATCTCTTCTTTGTGATTCCTATTTGTGAATTATTCATAGCGCCTAATTCGGATAATTTATCGGAAGAGCAGGAGCAGGCGGCTAAATCAAATTTATTTTTTGATTTGGTCTTATGGTTAACCGTGCCTATGCAATTAGGCGCCTTGTATTTGTTTTTAACGAGTTTTAATCAGGGACTTTCTATTTTTGATACGGCTGGTCGTGTGGTAACGATGGGATTGTTGTGTGGTACTTTTGGCATTAATGCGGCACATGAATTAGGACATCGGGTGAATAAATTTGAGCAATTTCTTGCCAAAGTTTTATTGCTTACCAGCCTCTACATGCACTTTTTTATTGAGCACAATAAAGGACATCATAAACATGTAGCAACGTCAGAGGATCCAAGTACGGCCTTTTACAAACAGAATTTATATGCTTTTTTGATTCAAACTTTTACAGGAACGCAACGGAAGGCTTGGCAGATTGCCATTGCAGAATCGAAAAACAAAGTTTTCAATGAGATGGCCTTATTTCAGGGGATTCAATTTGCCCTATTAGGGCTGATCTATTATTTTTTCGGAGGCTTTGTTCTTGTGTCCTTCCTTGTGGCTGCCTTCATAGGAGCAGCCCTATTAGAAACGGTGAATTACATTGAACATTATGGATTGCAACGAAAACAAGCGAAGGCTTCCTATGAGCGTGTGAAGCCAGCTCATAGCTGGAACAGTAATCACGTTCTAGGGCGATTAACCCTGTTTGAATTAAGTAGACATAGTGATCATCATTATTTGGCCTCTAGAAAGTACCAAATTTTGCGTCACATGGACGATGCACCCCAAATGCCCACAGGATACCCCGGAATGATTTTACTTGCCCTTATTCCCCCACTTTGGTTTAAGGTGATGCACAAACAAATGGAAGTTTATTCCATCATTCCACCAATTTAATTACTTCTTATTTAATTCTTGAATAAGTGCTTTCAACTCATTCAATTCCTTGAAATTCACTTTCTGGGACTTAATGAATGCTATTGCTTTTTCTGCATCAGCTCCAAATGCTTCTTTCAGTGCTTTTTCCTTGTTTCTTAATAGATACACTTTCCCATCAATCGCCACGAATATATCTTGTTCGTCCTGAAATACTTTAGCGGCTTGGGCACCATAGGTAGCTGATGGATCATCTGTCAAGACTTTATATGGATGAAATAGCAAGGAGTATTTCCCCTTTTCTAAAACTTGAACAAATCGCTTTTTCTTGATGGTAGGCACCTCATATTCTGAAGTAAATTCGATCAATTCTCATGATGCAGAGGTCTAAGTAAATTTAGATAACTTATCTGGTCCATAGGAAAATTGACCTCCCTCTAATTTATACTCTAAATTATTGGAATAGGCA